>PBWL01000051.1 GCA_002727235.1 Acidimicrobiaceae bacterium | reverse complement strand
GGGAAGACCGGGGTAGTGCACAGCCCTAATTGCTGAATGTGCCGCAAGGCGGGTGGCAATGTCGAGAGCCGTGTCGCTCTGTCGCTGTTGGCGAACATCGAGTGTGCGAACACCGCGCAGCGCAAGCATGGCATCAAATGGTGATGCTGAAGCGCCGTGCAAAATGCCGTAACGCCAGATGTCGTCGAGGAGTTCTTGTTCACCGGACACCACACCGAGCGTTGCGTCGTTGTGACCAGCGATTCCTTTCGTTGCAGAATGCAACACGAGATCAACCCCATGTCGAATCGGTTGTTGGCCGAAAGGTGTCGCAAGGGTTGAGTCCACCATGGTGAAGGGCGCCTTGATGGCGCCGAGTTCATCGAGGTCAACGATGTCGAGCGTGGGGTTTGACGGGGTTTCTGCGATGACGAGCATCGTGCGACCAGGAATCACTGCAGCGGCCATCGCTCCAGGTTCGCTGCCGTTTACCCATGTTGTCTCGATACCCATTCGGGCGACAGGGCCGTTGAGGAACGTGGCGGTGGTTCCATAGATCTGGGTGGTGGCAACAATATGACTGCCGGTCGAACACAAGGCGAAGACAACACTCGCAAGAGCGCCCATGCCAGAGGCGAATGCAAGTGCCCCTTCGGCACCTTCGATGTCGGCAACAGCATCGGCGAACGCCGACACCGTCGGGTTGCCATGACGCGAATAAAACTCGTCGGGCCCCACTGAGTGGGCCATGTCATAGGCGTGCTCAGCAGAATCTGATTCCCACACGGCGGTCGCCCAGATCGGCACCGACAGCCCGCGATCGTTCGCGCTGCGACCACTCGAGATTGCTCGGGTGGCCTGATCGTGTGAAGAGTTTTCGCTCACCGGTCGTACGGTACCGGCGGTTACAGGCGCTCCAGCACTTGAGAGTGGAGCACTCCATTACTGCTAATCGCAGTTGGGCCGGCATGGCTCGGTTCGCCGAGGTGATTCGTGAACGAGCCGCCCGCTTCCTCGACAAGAAGTCGAACTGCGGCCAGGTCATAGGGCTGGACACCGACAGCGTCAATCGCGATATCCATTGCACCTTCAGCGACGAGACAGTGCTGCCAGAAATCGCCGACCCCTCGTGAGCGACGAGCGGTCATTGTGAGATCAATGAGCGCTTCCGCATGACCGAGTTCGCGCCAGCCATCGTTCAATGTCACGTTCACTTGTGCATCATCAATGTTGTCGACGCCTGAAACGGCGCACAGGCGGCCGTCGGCCCAGGCGCCGCCACCTTTGGTCGCCCACCAACGGCGACCGAGAGCGGGAGCGGAGACGACGGAAACACAGAGTCCGTCATCGGCATGATGAAGGGCGATAAGGGTCGCCCAGATGGGGATACCTCGCGTGAATCCAGAGGTACCGTCGATCGGGTCAACGATCCATTGCCACGGTGACAACTCATTGCCCGTGACACCATGTTCCTCGCCGAACAGGCCGTGGTCGGGTCGAGCGGCGAGCAGGCGTTCTGAGAGTTGTCGTTCGGCTTCTCGGTCGGCTTCGGTTACCTCCGAACGATCTGATTTATATTCAACTTCGAACAAACGATTCTCAAAGGCCGGCAATGTGACGGCATCGCAGAGATCGGCGAGTTCAAGGGCGAGCGATAGGTCATCGCCGAACGCGGAAGCAGATGTCGACACGCCGTCACCCAAATTCGGGAGAGCGCCGATCGCGCAGAGCAGCGAGACCCTCTGCTGCATCACCACCGAGAAAGTTCAACATTTCGTACGCAAGTGAAGCCTCGAATGCTGGAAGCGCCTGACGCAGCCAGTGGTTGAGCGCTCGTTTTGTGAACTTGATGGCATCATTTGGGCCAGTTGCAAGCGTCTGAGCGATGCGCATCGCCTCGGGAAGAACATCATCGCCGTCGACTGCTTTTGATACGAGCCCGATGCGCTCTGCCTCAGCACCATCGATGAAGTCGGCGGTCATCAGGTAGTACTTCGCCTTCGCCATGCCACAAAGCAGCGGCCAGATCGCAACCGCATGGTCGCCGGCGGCAACTCCAAGACGGATATGGCCGTCAGTGAACTTCGCTGCCCGGTCAATGATGCTTATGTCGGCCATCAATGCAACTGCGAGCCCAGCTCCGACCGCCACCCCATTGATCGCCGACACAACGGGGGTATCGCATTCAATCAGCGTTCGAACGATATCGCCAGCCTCTTTCATCACCGTCATCGTCTGTGGGTAGTTGCCGACCTGCTTCGTGATCCAATCGAGGTCACCACCTGCGGAGAAGGCATTGCCCTCACCGGTAACAACCACCACCCGAACGTCAGGGTCGCGATCGAGGTCTATGAACACCGTTGCAAGTTCGGCGTGCATGACCTCGTCGGTTGCGTTCAGTTTNCCNGGGTTGTTCAACGTGACAAGCACGACGCCGTTGTCATGATCGGTGAACTCGAGACGGGTGTAGCGGCTTCTCCACTCAGCAGATGAACTCATGGTNCGATCCTATGCTGGAGANGGTGCTCTCAGCCGAGGGCGGAGCGAATGCGGGTGACGACCTTTTCGGCGTCGAGGTCGAACTTGGTGAAGAGTTCGTCAGGGGAGCCGTGAGGAATGAACACCGTTGGCAGGCCAAGATTGATGCACTGCGGACGGGAGCCTAGTGATGCGGAGTGGCGTTCGCTAACCGATCGGGTGAGTATCGCGCCGATACCGCCTTCGACGATGCCATCTTCAATCGTGACAACAAGTTGGTGCTCTGCTGCATCGTCGAGCATGTCGGGATCGAGAGGCACACAGGAGCGAACATCCCAGACCGAGCATTCGATGCCGTCGGCGGCAAGTTTGCCAGCGACGATTTCAGCGGTTGCAACCATGCGACCTACTGCGCAGATCACCACTGGTGCGGGCTCGGTTGGAGTCACAACTTTTCGAGCACTGAGACCAGTACCGACCCCATCAGTCGCTCGTGGTGCACCGCCGCGTGGATAGCGGATCACGATCGGGCCTTCATCGGCGAGATCGACCGCATCGGACAGCATTTGTTCGAGTTCATCTGCATTCGATGGCGCAAGCACGCGCATGCCAGGCACCTTCGAGAGCAGGGCGAGGTCATAGACGCCGTGATGGCTCGCACCATCGGGACCGGTGATTCCTGCTCGGTCGAGGCAGAACACCACCGGCAAACGGTGGAGGGCAACGTCGTAGACGACTTGATCCCACGCCCGAGATAAGAATGTTGAGTAAACAGCAACGACCGGTCGTAGACCAGCCATCGCCATGCCAGCTGCACCGGTGACCGCATGTTGCTCGGCGATGCCAACATCGAAGACCCGGCCCGGGAATCTCTCCTGCATCGGGATGAGACCGGTCGGGCCTGCCATCGCTGCGGTAATACCGACGATGCGGTCGTCGCGCTCGGCAATGTTTAGCATCGTGCGGGAGAACGCCTCGGTGTAACCGGTAACGCCACTTGGAGGAGGCCCTGACAGTAGATCGAAGACAGGGGCATCGTGCAGGTGCTTTTCGTCGTCTGATTCAGCGGGGGCGTAGCCACGGCCCTTTTGGGTCAGCACGTGGACGACGATTGGTCCTTCTTCGCTGAGTTCTTCGGCTTGGCGGAGTGCACCTTCGAGAGCCTCGATGTCATGGCCATCAATTGGTCCGGTGTATCGAACGCCGAGGGCTTCAAAGAATGACGGCGGCTGAAGAAATTCGCGCACACCCGCTTTGAAGGCATCGAGAGCTCGCTCAGCTTGGGTACCGATGCCGGGGAGTTCGTGGAGGAAGCGCTCAATCTTTCGCTGACGGCGTACATACACCGGATTCATGCGGATGTCGGTGAGCGCGCTCGATAGTGACGAGGTGATGCGATCGGTAAAACTTGGGTGGCTTAAATGTTCGTCTTCTTGTTGGGCGTTCGCCCATAGGTTTGAAACGGTCGGCGCATAGCTGCGGCCATTGTCATTCAGCACGATGATGACGCGCCGTTTTGAGTGCCCGAGGTTGTTCAGCGCTTCAAATGACATTCCGCCGGTCATCGCACCGTCACCAATAACTGCGACGATGTGACGATGGTCGGTGGTGCCTGCGTCTCGACCGACGGCGAGGCCGTAGGCGTAACTGAGAATGGTTGAGGCGTGGCTGTTCTCGACGAAGTCGTGGCGACTCTCTTCTCGTGAGGGGTATCCCGAGAGGCCGTCGGCTCGGCGGAGTTCATCGAACTGCACCTGTCGGCCGGTGAGCAGTTTGTGCACGTATGCCTGGTGCCCGGTATCCCACAAAATGGCATCGGTTGGTGACTCAAAAACTCGGTGTAGCGCAATTGAGAGTTCGACAGCGCCCAAGTTTGACCCGAGGTGGCCGCCGTTGCTGGCGACGGCGTCGACGATGACTTCGCGTAGTTCATAGGCGAGTTCGGGTAGCTGTGCCGCAGGCAGACGTTTCAAGTCGTCTGGGCCGTTGAGGGATTCCAATAACATGGTGAACGAAACGCTACCTCGCCTACTGTCCCGATGTCGCCGGGTGCTCCCAGTTCGTTCGGCGATGTAGGTGCGGGCGACACGCCACAACCCTGTCTCGTAGCATGTAGNGATGATNGAAAGTGATGTTCTCGACCGAGTGTTGAACGAGGCCCGCTGCCANGGTGCGGGATTTGCTGAGGTGTATGCCGAAGACCGCCGCAATACGGGAGTTGCATTTGATGACGGACGAGTTGANGGGGTGTCATCAGGTCGTGACCGTGGAGCCGGAATTCGTGTGGTGAACGGGGTGACGACTGGATACGCCCATACCTCAGATCTCAGCGAGCGGGGTCTGCTTGCTGCTGCTCGAGCAGCCGCTGATGCAGCCGGTTCAGCCGATGGTGGCTCTGTCGTTGTCGCTCTTGACGAGAAGAGGTCAGGCGCGGGCACGAAGGTCGAGGTCGACCCGCAGGCGGTGCCAAAGGCACGTCGGGTCGAGATGTTGACCGAGGTCGATGAGATTGCGCGCAGTATCAATGGTGCAGTTACTCAGGTGAGTGCAGGTCTCAGTGACAGTTACCGCTCAGTGCTGATCGCGAATTCTGACGGTGTCTTCGTCACTGATGAGGTCACCCGAGTGCTGTTCCGAGTGAGCGTCGTCGCAGACGGCGACCTCGGTATGCAGACAGGCGCCGAGTCGCTCGGGTTTACCGGTGGTTGGGAGGTCTTCGATCGTTATTCGCTCGCTGATCTCGCAACCGAGGCCGCAGAACAAGCGGTTCGGAAACTTCATGCTCGACCTGCTCCTTCCGGGCAGTTACCGGTGGTGATCGCGCAGGGCACTGGCGGAGTGCTATTCCATGAGGCCTGCGGCCATGGGTTAGAGGCCGACCACATTGCGAAGGGTGCGAGTGTGTATGCGGGTCGAGTGGGCGAACTTGTTGCGTCTCCGCTGGTGACGCTCGTCGACGACGGCACCGTTGATGGCGAGTGGGGTACGAGGTCATTTGACGATGAGGGTCAGCCAACCCGTCGAAATGTGCTCATCGAAGATGGTGTGCTCGTCGATTACATGTGGGATCACATTCGGGCGCGAGATGAACAGAGGTCACCGTCGGGTAACGGCCGCCGCCAGGATTACGCAAGCCTCCCGATGGTCCGCATGACAAACACGTTTGTGCTCGCTGGGGAGGATGACCCCGATGAGATCATTTCGTCTACCGAGCACGGGGTCTATGTCGCCAAACTTGGCGGCGGCAGTGTGAATACTGCCTCTGGTGATTTCGTGTTCGGAATGCGAGATGCGTATCTCATTGAGAACGGCCAGATCACTGAGCCTCTGCGTGAAGGAAATCTCATTGGTAACGGGCCTCAAGTTCTCAGCGATATCGACATGTTGGGCACAGACTTCTCAATGGGTGGTCCCGGTACTTGCGGCAAGGACGGTCAAGGAGTCCCGGTCGGTACAGGTCAGCCGACCCTTCGTGTGTCATCGATGACGATCGGCGGTACGGCTGCGTGAGCGAGTCGGATAGCAATTCAGAACTGTTCGCGCTTGCCGATTCTTTAATCGACACCGCAAACCCGAGCGAGCAGATCGAGGTCTATATCTCAAGAGGTTCGAGCACTGAAGTGCGCGTTCACAACGGCGACGTCGAGCACTTTGTGTCAGCGATGTCATCAGGAATTGGCGTGAGGGTGATCAACAATGGCCGTACAGGGTTCGCACACGCCGGAACTCTCGATGCTGAGGTCGCATCACAGGTGCTGGCTGAAGCTCGAGAAAATGTGAGTTTTAGCTCGGTAGATGAGTGGGCGGCCCTTGCTGAACCTGACGGCGTCGACGTGACCGAACAGGAGCTTTGGAGCGACGAGCTTGAAAGTTATCCAACCGCCGACAAGATCGAACTTGCGAAGAAGCTCGAACAGATGACACTTGACCGCGATTCGCGAATTCGTGTCGATGACACCAATTTTGTTGACGGCGGTGGCGAGGGTCTCGTGGTGACGACGACGGGTATTCGCCGATACGGCCGATCAAACTCGTGTTACCTCAGTGTGTCGACACTGGCCGACGACACCGATGGCACGCGAACGGGTTTCGGCTTTGCTGTCGGGGCGCACCCGGGAGAATTCGATGTTGAACGCGCAGCTCGTGATGGGGTCGACCGGGCCACCCGTCTGCTGGGTGCAACAAAGCCGGCATCGCGCTCGACAACGGTTGTGCTCGACCCGTTCGTTGCCTCTCAACTTCTGGGAATCATCGGTTCAACGTTGAGTGGCGACGCAGTGGTGCGAGGACGAAGCCTTTTCGCTGATCGAGCAGGGGAATCGATTGCAGCCCCCACATTCACCTTGGTTGATGATCCAACCGACCGACGGGCCTACACCGCAACCGATCTTGATGGCGAGGGCCTTGCGGCCCGGCGCAATGTATTGATCGATGGGGGTGAGCTGCGCGGATTTGTGCATTCAAGCTATTCGGCCCGACGGGCGGGTGAAGGCACAACAGGAAACGCGTTGCGAGGCGGATACGCGGGGTCGCCCTCGGCTGGTTGCCATGCATTGCAGCTGGTTGCAGGTGAGCGGGCGCAGGCAGATCTCATCGCATCGATTGATGACGGAGTACTCATCGAGGGTGTGAGCGGTTTGCATTCGGGCGTGAACACCGTGAGTGGCGATTTTTCTGTTGGAGCAACCGGGATGTCGATTCGCAATGGAGCGATTGCCGAACCGGTTCGAGAGTTCACGATCGCGAGCACGATTCAACGTCTTCTCAACGACATCGTTGAGGTTGGTGCTGATCTCGAATGGTTACCGATGCGCGCATCGGCGCCGTCGCTTGTCATTCGTGACGTGATGGTGTCAGGAAGTTCATAACCATTGGATATGTTCCATGCGCTCGTGCTCGGCCTCGTGCAGGGCTTTACTGAGTTCTTGCCGATCTCATCGAGCGGGCATCTCGAACTTGTCCCTCGAGCATTTGGGTGGAGTCGCCCTGAAGGCTCAGCTGCTCAAGCGTTTGACGTTGCGTTGCATTTCGGAACGTTGCTCGCAGTCGTTGTGCATTTTCGTCACGATCTTCGCCGTTATGTCGTCGACGGTCTTCATGCAGCGAAGAATCGGTCAACGGCATCGACTGAGGGGCGACTGGCATGGTTGTTCATCGTGTCGGCGATACCGGCTTCCGTTGCTGGCCTGGTGCTGAACTCTTGGATCGATGAGCGTCTCGGAACACCGAAAGTCATCGGTTGGTCATTGATTGGATTTGGGCTCTTGCTGTTGGTAGCTGACCGGGCAGCGCAGAAACGACCACTGCAATCGTTGACGTTGCGCGACGCAACCACGATCGGGTGTGCTCAGGTGCTCGCTCTGAACCCGGGAACCTCGCGTTCAGGTATCACGATCTCGGCAGGCAGGTTGCTCGGGCTTGAGCGTGAGGCAGCGGTTCGCTTTTCGTTCGTGATGGGTATTCCGGTGATCTTTGGCGCATTCGTGTTTGAGATGGCGCAACTGTTGTCAGGTGGTGTTCCAGACGGGTTGGCCGGAGCGATGGTGGCCGGTGGTGTGACGTCGCTTCTGTCGGGTTGGCTTGCGGTGGCAGGGTTGCTGCGGTTCGTGCAGACTCGCTCATTCACACCGTTCGTCGTCTACCGAGTCATTCTCGGTGTGGTCGTGCTCGTTGTGGCGTACCGCTAGTCGCCGGAAGTTGACGTCGAGTTCTTTTACGGCGAGTTTCCGGTAGTGCATGCAAGTTCTTGTACGAGGCGCTGACGATCCGCCATCAACAGTGCGAACAGAGTGAGTGCGGTGAGCACGGTGGCGACGTCAACGATGAGCGGGTGTCGGGCTCGCCACCGTCGTGCCTGTCAAGCTCGATTGATGAGCGCTGTGCGCAGGCGTCCTGCACGCGGGTGAGAGGAAGTGGGGAAGTGTTGGGGGCTCGCCATGGAGCGAGCACGATGTCAGGTCAATCGCTTGTTGACGACGTCGTCGACGAACTCGTTGAGGTCGACGATGACGAGGTGTCAGATGACGCAGACGAATCAGATGAAGTTGACGAGCTTGGCGTGCTCGACGTCGAGGAGGTTGACTTGCTTGACGATCCACCCCGGCTGTCGTTTTTGTAGAAGCCGCCGCCCTTAAACGTCACACCAACCGGCTGGAAGACTTTCTTTACCGCAAGCACCTCGCCTGAATCGGGGTGTGCGTATTCGGTAAGTGCATCATCGCTAAACGACTGTTGCACCTCAATGGTCTCTCCGGTGTCAACGAATTTGTATACGTAAGTTGGCATGGCAGTTCGCAGGATATCGTCGGACACGTGGAGGTACGAACTCTCGTCATCCCAGCGGCCGGGCTTGGCACGCGGTTTCTTCCGGCAACGAAGGCGGTGCCAAAAGAACTCATGCCGATCGGAGACACCCCTGCGATTCAGTTGGTGATCGATGAGGCTCTTAGCGCAGGAATCGATCACATCGTCATCGTCGGCAGTAGCGCAAAGCCTGCGCTTGAGCAGTATTTCGCTGCTCGTCCAGATCTCGAACGCATGTTGCGTGCAAAGGGGAACGATGCCATGGCCGACCGTCTCGCATCGATCGGGCGAGATTGGAGGGTGAGCATTGTGCACCAAGAAGACCCCAAGGGTCTCGGACACGCCGTGGGGTGTGCTTCCAGCGTTGTCGATGGTGACGCGTTTGTCGTGTCGCTCCCTGACGAAATCATGGGTGGGTCGCAATTCCTTCAGAAGATGATTGACGTCTGCACAACGTCTTCAGGCAGCGTTGTTGGGTTAATGGAGGTTGACCGCTCGGAAGTCTCTGCCTACGGGGTTGTTGCGCCCGAAGCAGAGATGGTTGATGGAGTCGTAAAGGTTGGCGATCTTGTTGAGAAGCCGGCGATCGACGAAGCACCAAGCTTGTTGATCATCATTGGTCGATACGTCTTGACGGTTGACATTTTCGAAGAGATTGCCCAACTCACCCCTGGAGCTGGTGGCGAACTTCAACTCACTGATGCAATCCGCGCTCAGGCCCAGCGTTCACCATTGCATGGGGTCGAAACCATGGTGAACCGTTGGGATACAGGAACTCCAGCAGGTTTTCTTACCGCTGCAGTGGAAATGGCATTGCTCGGTGACGGGGTCGAAGGGTTAGATAGCGACCTTCGCGACATTGTTGAACGACATCGCCAGTGACCTCGGTCATCTCCGGCGGAATGCTCCTTCGATATCGAGCGGGAGGCCGTAGGCATCGACAGAAAACTCGGTGATCTCCCCAAGGTGTTCGACGTGAAATGTTGTATCGCTCCGGCGGTGATAGTGACGAAACCCGACGGTGAGTCCGAGAGTTTCAACATCGACCTCAATGGCCTGAATGATTGCTGCGCCGTCGACAGCCGGCTGATTTCGGCGAGCGGGAACGAGATAATCGAACGGCGTGCAGCCGAGTGCGAGGTCGGTGCATCCATCGAGTTCTGGGCGATGCGCTCCGTTCATTTCACCCCAGCGCCCTTGCCCGTCGGTGCCAAGCCAAAGATCGGGTTCATCAAGATCGCGGAAGAGAAGAAATTGTCGGATCTCCCACATCGGTGAGAGGCGAACGACATATTGAATCTGTTCTCGACTCACCATCCCCAAGGCAGTCCACGCTTCGTTTTCCCAGCGGAGCGTGAGTTCCTCGTGATGGGTGCCATCCCACGTATCCCATCGGGCCGTGAATCCATCGGCAGGAAACGGGGTGAATGCGCTCACCTGTCCAGTCTGCCGTGCGCGAGGCCGCCCAACTCGCGGTACCGTCAGAGATGTGATTCCGTTACCAGAGGCCCAATCGTTCGTTCTTGAGCGTTGTCCGGCGCCCCCACCAATTGATTTGCCATTTGAAGAAACTGCGGGGCTGGTGCTTGCCGCCGATGTTGTTGCGAGCGAGTTGGTGCCACCATTCGATAACACTGCCGTCGACGGGTATGCCGTCATTGCGGCCGATGTCGCGGCTGCGAATGATCAACCGGTTGATCTTCAGGTAGTCGGTGAAGTCGCCGCGGGCGCGGCAACCGATCGAGTCTTGGCTCGTGGTGAAGCGATCAGGATCATGACGGGGGCACCCATTCCGGCTGGGGCCGATGCCGTTGTCATGGTGGAAGATTCTGAAATGGTCGGCGACGATGTCGTTCGGTTGTCGTCAAGCGTGAAGCCCGGAGACGCCGTGCGTCCTGCGGGCGATGATGTGCGCCCTGGTGAAGTCGTGTTGCCTGCAGGAACGTTCATCACTCCTCCGGTGTTAGGAGTGCTGGCGATGGTCAATGCGCTCACCGTGTCGGTGTATCCGAAGGTGAGAGCCGCCGTGCTATCGACCGGCGACGAACTCGTCGATGATGGTCGTCCGCTTGCGCCGGGGGAGATCCGTGAGAGCAATCGTCGGATGCTTGCGGTTGCGTTGCGCGACGCGGGGTGCGAGGTGATCGATCTCGGAACCGTTCGAGATGACGAGGCCGAACTTGAGCGAGTGTTGCGGTCTGCTGCTGCCGACTATGACGTTGTCGTATCGAGTGGCGGTGTGTCGATGGGTGATTACGACGTCGTGAAAGCGGTGCTCGGCCGTATCGCTGACATGCGCTGGATGCAGGTGGCAATTAAGCCGGCTAAGCCGTTCGCCTTCGGGCTGCTCGACGGCACGCCGGTGTTCGGTCTTCCTGGCAACCCGGTCAGCTCGTTTGTGAGTTTTGAGATGTTCACCCGTCCGGCACTGAAACAGATGATGGGGTCGCCTCGATTAGCTCGCCCGAGCGTCGTCGGGATCGCCGATGTTGCCCTTGAGCGGCGACCCGACGGCAAGACGCATTTGTTGCGGGTGCAAGCTGAATTTGCTGACGATGGGCGTTGCCATGTGGTGCCGGTTCGGGCTCAGGGAAGCCATCAACTTGCTGCAACGTCGTCGGCGACGGCGATTGCCGTCGTTCCCGATGGTGATGGGGTGCCCGTCGGGGGAGAAGTAGCTGTGCTTCTCCTTCTATCCTGAAGTGATGAACGCAGTGCAGCGCGATCTTGTCGACCCGTTTGGGCGGGTGATCCGAGATCTCCGCATCTCGGTGACTGATCGCTGCAACTTCCGCTGCACGTATTGCATGCCCGAAGAAGGCATGGAATGGCTCGATCGTGACGATGTGCTGAGTTTTGAAGAAATCGAGCGGATCTCTGCGCTCTTCGTTCAGCGTTTTGGGGTTGAGGGAATCCGTCTCACGGGTGGAGAGCCGACGGTGCGGGCCGGGATTGTCACGCTCGTTGAAAAGTTGTCGCACCTTGGCGTCGACCTTGCGATGACGACGAATGCTTCGCGGCTGACCGCTCTTGCAGGAGACTTGAAGGCAGCAGGGTTACGGCGTCTCAATATCAGTCTTGACACGCTCGATCGCTCACGCTTTGCAGAGATGACCCGACGAGATGAACTTGATCGGGTGCTTGCCGGTATCGATGCCGCTCGTGATGCCGGCTTTGACCCGGTGAAGGTCAACGCGGTCATCGAGCGTGGTGTGAACGATGATGAGATCGTCGACCTGGCCCGTTTCGGTCGAGAGCGTTGTGTTGAGGTCAGATTTATTGAGTTCATGCCACTCGATGCATCAGGTGAGTGGGGTAACGACAAAGTTGTTGGTCAAGATGAAATTGTTGAGGCGATCAATGCTGAGTTCCCTCTTGAACCTGTTGCGGCCCGCGGGGCGGCTCCTGCTGACCGCTGGCGTTACGTCGATGGGCTTGGCACAGTCGGGGTTATCCCATCGGTGACAAAGCCATTCTGCGGTGACTGTGATCGCGTGCGCTTAACGGCAGAAGGGCAGTTCAGGACGTGTTTGTTTGCGACCGATGAGTTTGATCTTCGGTCACTGTTGCGAGGTGGTGCCACCGATGACGAGATCGCAGACAAGATCATCTCTGCAGTTGCGACAAAGTGGGCAGGTCACCAGATCAACCAAGTGACATTTACCCGGCCGGCGCGAACGATGAGTCAAATCGGTGGTTAGGTGCGGGTTGGCTGTGGAGGCAAAATGAACGACGCTGGTTTCACCCACCTTGACGAGTCTGGTGCCGCTCATATGGTTGACGTGGGCGACAAAGATGCGACTCGGCGCCGGGCGGTCGCACGTTGTGTGGTTGCAATGGAGGCGACGACAGCTGCTGCGATCGCTGACGGAGATGTGAGAAAGGGTGACGTGCTCGCTGTCGCTCGGGTCGCGGGTATTCAGGCAGCGAAGCGCACTGCCGACATCATTCCGCTCTGCCACCCATTGCTGTTGAGCAAGGTAGCTGTCGATCTCACCGTTGAAGAATCTTCGGTGGTGATTGAGGCCGTGGTGGAGACCACGGGACCGACCGGGGTGGAGATGGAAGCGCTCCATGCGTGCACGGCTGCTGCGCTCACGATTTATGACATGTGTAAGGCTCTCGATCGGGCGATGGTGATTAGCGATGTCATGCTCATCGAGAAGTCGGGTGGCCACTCAGGAGACTTTCTCCGATCGGAGTGATGCCCGACACATGATCCCCAGTACGCGTTGCTGTTCTTGTCATAATTGTCGTATATTTGTAACACTTGGTCATCTGGTCATGGCCTAAAAAGTCTTAACTCATGGGTGAACTCGTACTGCTTATCGTCGCCGCAGCCTGGGCTGCCGTGCTGTTGCCACCATTACTTCGGTCGCGCTTTGAGAACCGCCCCAACTCGTCAGTGACCGACTTCAACCGCCAACTCGCTCGCTTGCAAGGCTCGGTTCCAAGTCGTACTACGACGTCGATGCGTTCAGCCGCCCGCCCGCTTGCTGGTTCGCAGGTCGCAGCGCAGAGCCGTCGAGATGCCGCAGCGGCTCGCCGTCCGAAGGTTCACGGTTCGCCATCTCTTGAGGGCGTGCAGACTCCTCGGCAACCGATGTCGGCAGCTGAGGTTCAGCGTCGACGTCGAGCGAATGTGTTTGTCGGCCTGTTGGTGACGACGGTCTGCCTACTGTTCCTCGCAGCCACTACGAAAGAGGTTGCAATGTTGTACCTCTTCGCAATGTCGTTCCTGTCGCTGTTTGGTTACGTGTACTTCCTCGTCTCAATGCGGCAGCGCCCAACCTCGTGGGGACCGGCTGCGCAGGGTGACGATTGGCTGCGTCGCTGAACTGACGCGCCGATACACTCATCGCCTCCGGGGCTGTAGCTCAGTTGGTAGAGCGCAACAATCGCACTGTTGAGGTCAGGGGTTCGATTCCCCTCAGCTCCACTCGGGGGTCCTCCCGAAATTCCGGTTGATGGCCTCTCGAAATTCCGTGGATAGGAAATCCACTCGCAAAGGTTTCTTTTCCGCGTTTCGGTCGAGGCTCGCGTTCGGGGATTTCCATCCCGTCGAACAGTTAGTCACCTACGGACGAGCTACGGGGCGTTGCTCACCCGAAGTGGATCATCGAGGGCGATGACGACCGGTTCGAGGTCATACGGGCTCGGCGAGCTGTAGCGCACCCCTGGGAACGGCTCCGGGCCGGGACCTCCGGGGTTGTAGAGCGGCAGATAGTCGCCGCTCGATGGCACCTCGACGTGGGTGACCGAACGTGCAGCGGCATCGTCCCCCTCCAAGATGATGTCGATCTGGTTATCGACGTCCTCGGCGTAGCAGTCGTCGTAGGCAATACCGTCTCCGAGTGGTTGGCCGAGGTCTGCAAGGCCAAGGACTCGGAGTGTGCCGCCAGCGACCTCGTAGTCGACACCGACCTTGGACAGCAGGACTGTGGAACCGTCCGCTGCGGTCGCATGTACCCGGAAGTGGTGTTCGTAGGCGTCGGGGGTGAGCCCGGTAATTCCGGTTGGGGTGAAGCCGCCCGAGGTGAGCATCCTCAAGCGGAAGTCACCGCCGCCGTAGAGAGCGAACTCGTCGTTGGGTAACACCATCTGTTCGAGGAGGGGTACGCCGCCTTCGCCGGATGGTGCATCGCCGGCATGGTTGAGCTTGGCCCCGACGAGTTGTGGCCCGGTGCCGTAGCCCGTCGCGCCCTCTCCTTCCCATGTCAGTCCGACACCGCTCTGTTCGCCATTGGGCCCAAGGAAGCGCAGCGGGGTGCCGTCATCCACGATTTCGAGCTTGGCCGGGTAGACAGCGTTGGCCTCTCCAGGCGCACCTCGGTTACCGAAGTCGCCGAAGACGACCACCGTGTTGCGCTCGTTGAGCTCCCAGTTCGGCATCAGGCCGGCAGAGTTCGGCACGACCTGGTCGCCATTGCTCAGGGTGAATAAAAAGTCCTCCGGATGCACCGTCGAACCCAGCACGGGCCAGGTGAACACCACCGGGAGGCCATCGTCGTAGTCGGGCGAGTCGTTGGCCGTACCTCGGTAGAAGGCGTTGACCCCGGCCGCGGTTGCCCCGCTGACGATCGGGTTGTCGGCGCACTCGGGCAAGTAGTAGGAACCTCCGGCAGCCCGGACGGTCTCAAGGTCCGTGTCGGGGAGGCCGATTACCCCGTCGAATCCCATTCCCGCGGACAGGATCGCCAACTCAGCACCCCACAGGTCCGCAGCGATGATCCGGTCGTCGAAGAACGCCGGTGGGGAGTCGTCAGCATCTTGGCCTGCAGCGCCGGGTCCGACCGGCAGTGACGGACGTGGAGCGTCGACTGCCACCTCCTCGTCATCGCCGACCTCCTCGGTCATTTCGTCGTCGGCCGTCGAGGACTCCGGAGCTAATCCGGGGTCCGGTTGCTCATCTGCTTCGATAGCACCGGCATCGCTGTAGTCCTCGACCGATCGCTCGTCGGTCGTGTTGCTACCGCAACCGACGGCGATGAGCGCGGCGACCAGGAGCGAGATCGACAGCCGCACTCCGTAGCGGACTCTGTCTCGATCTACATTCACTTGTTCAAGCATTTTGCTCTCTCTTCTCATATCGATGCACCCAGTGGGGTAACGAAGGCTCTTGGCATCATCGGACGACAATGCGTGGGCAAATGTCTCGGTGAGTTCGCGGCTCGCGTGATCAGTCAGATCAGATCTCTGAGGCGAGAGTCCTGACTCTGCGTTGTCAGTGCCGCTTGAATGTCGAGGTGGTTCGGTTGAGTATTTCATGCTCGCAACGCTTCGGTCGGAGCGAGTCTGGCGGCTCGCATCGCTGGGTAGAGGCCAGCGGCAGCGCCGATAAATAGTGCGGCAAGGAACCCCCCAGCGGCGGCGGTGCTCGGGATAATGACTCGCCAATAGGGAGCTGCCTTCGGAAAACTTGGTTGGAAATCTTGGAAAACAAAGAATACTCACTAGTGAATGCATTGATCCATAAGTCTTAAAGAATTTCGGGAGCACCCCACTCGGGAGTCCTCCCGAAATTCGAGAGAGAGCTTTTTCAAATTGATTATCATTTCCGGTTTGTGGGGAGAAAAGAGGCCGTTTTCGGATCCGTTGCGCTGCTCCTAGGCGTCGCACTGGGCATTGCAGCCCTCCGTGGCGCCGCTGCTCCCTTTGGTCTTTTCGCTGGCAGAACCCTCACCTATGAAGGTGTTATCCCTATTGGCTGGGTTGTCGGCGCTTTTGCATGGGTGAGCGTTCGACTGAAGAGCCAGAAGGTCCCTTTTTGGTGTTTGCCAACATTGTCAGGTCGACGACGCCTTCACCGATTCCGGGAGACGGGGAGCAGATTCGATAAACCCCGTATTTGGAAATGCGCTGTGTGCGGTGTCGAACGAAAAGTTCGGGCTTGGGATGGTTCCTCCGATGCCGGTGGAGATTTTGACTGATCGCCAGGTAGGGGTGACTTCGGCGGGAATGAGCGAATAGAGAGCGTGGTCTCCGGCCTTTGAAAAACCGGTCGTCAAATTTTCGCGATGCGCGTGTTTCACCCCGGCTACCCTTAGCGGCAATAAGGGGAAGACGATGCGTTTAAGAGAGTTGCTCGGGGAATTGGCTGGACTGATAATCAGCGTTATTTTCTGCTGTTTCGTCATCTTCGGAGTCTGGGAAAATACACCCGGTTATTGGTTTTGGGCGTTGTTACCCGTCGTGGCCGCATTGCTCCACTTTGGTGCGGTGCACTGGGATCTGGAAAGTGGCAAGGTTCCGTTTTGGTGTTTACCCGAGTTAACGGGTCGGCGTCGTCTTCATCAATTTGCAGACATTGGCGATCCATACGTAAGCCCCAGGATTTGGGAGTGTTCTGTCTGCGGAGTCCACCGAAAGGTAACAACTAAGAGCGACGGATCCGGTGGTGACGGCGGAGGCGGAGATTGACTTTGGCGGTAGGGGTGCTCTACTCCAGCAGTATCGGAACTCGGCAGGATCTGTTACAACTATTTCGAACGGTAAATATTCACTGCTGAGGATCCCAAGAATTCTGGAAGAGGTGGACGCATCTTCCTGACGGTAATTTGAACACCAGTGACAGACGGAATTGCGAGCACCTCTGAAGCGATTCTTGTAGCTACTTTTTCGAGTAACTGGTGTGATTCATTCCGGATAATGCCTGCAACCAATTCCGTAACCTCACCATAATTTATGGTGTCGTTGAGATCATCAGATGCACCAGCCACAGAGAGATCCGTCTCGATAGCCAGATCTACCTCAAAAGGTTGCGCTCTACTTTTCTCCTCAGGAAGAACCCCTATTGTCCCAAGAGCCTGAATTTTATTTAACTCAATTCGATCGATCACCTTCAGTTTCTAACCCTTCGAGTGATTTGCTGACCAATCGTCCAGAGCATCAGTTGGTATTTTCGAAAGTGATTTAGCGGCCGCACTCCAGATCCTTCTTGGTGTCGATCTGTATTCCCTTGCTCAAGCATGCCGATGTCCAGTCTCGCGTTACGGTGTAACAAATCTTGACCCATTGCCGATTACAGGGGCATGCGTAACAAGAAAATCATTTCCATCATCACTCTGACAGCGATGACCGTCCCAGCTGCGACCATCGCAGCTGGCACCATCCACGCTTCAGAAACCCTCCACGATGAAATCTACGAAACAGTAGAAGATGCCCACGAGGATCTGCGCAAACTCGCATCAGAGGGTGTCCCCTCAGGCGCAATCGAAGCCGTAAAGACAGAAATTGAGGCACTCAAGCAGACAGAGCTCGCCAAGCTTGATACGGGCAACCAAGGCAACGCAGACCGATTTGAAGACGCCGTAGAAGACTTAGTCGATGACCTCAAAGACCGCTTCGAAGCATCAAGCAACGACTCCGACGATGACGCAGATGAAGGAGATGAGATCGCAGAACGCCGCAAAGACCTTCAAGAAGCAATCGCAAAAGCCACTAGCGCTATCGATGCCGCAGGAGCATTCGTTGACACCGACCTGATCACCGAGGCTCGCGCGCTACTCGCAGCGCTTGTCGAGCGTGCCAACAACGCAGACCTCACCGCACGTCAACTCAAAGCTCTCCATGATGATATCCGGGCGCTTGGCAAGCGATTCCACAACTACCTCGAATCGGACGACGAGGATGAACACTCCGAGGAGCGCACCATTGGTTTCCAACGAGTGGTCGAAGTTATGCAGGCTAAAGCCAGAAAGTTCGACGGTGCCAAAAAGGAACGATTCGAGGCACGTGCCCAGGAGTTCCAGGCACGATTCGAAGCAGCAGAAGACGGTGAAAGTCGCCGCAAACTTGTCGAACAAGAACGCAACAACCGTATTGAAGAGGCAAAAACACAAGTTGCGAACCTCATCGAAAGGATCAACAACAGACTTGACAAATACGCAAGCGTTGACGCCACCG
>PBWL01000050.1 GCA_002727235.1 Acidimicrobiaceae bacterium | reverse complement strand
AGCTGATGGCTCGGGCACTGGTTATTCCGGTGGTGATCCGTTCACGTTGCCGTCAAGTGGTTCTGACACGTTGTATGCCCAATGGCAGATCAATTCGGTCACGTTGACGTATGACGCTCAGGGTGGTGTTGGTGAGCCTGGTGATCAGTCTGGTGATGCGGGTAGTGATGTGACGGTGTCGTCGACGGTTCCGACGCGAGATGGGTACACGTTTACTGGTTGGAACACCGCAGCTGATGGCTCGGGCACTGGTTATTCCGGTGGTGATGCGTTCACGTTGCCGTCAAGTGGTTCTGACACGTTGTATGCCCAATGGCAGATAGTTTCATCAGACCCTACAACTACGACTACGACGACAACTCCTACGACCACGACAACAACCACCACTACGACCACGACAACGACTACCACGACAACAACCACGACAACTACGACCGCACCCCCCGCAACCACGACCACGACAACGGAAGTGTCGTCCACGTCCTCAACTACGATTGTGGTGGAGCCGGTCACGTTGACCTTTGAGGCCCAGGGCGGATCAGGGGAGCCCGATGCGCATACCGGGGACTCAGGATCCACTCTTTCGGTACCTCTCGTCACACCAACTCGTAATGGCTACCTATTTACAGGTTGGAATTCGCGAGCAGATGGAAGTGGCACGCAGTATCAACCTGGAGATCCCTTCCTGCTCCCAGCATCTGGCTCAAGTGTGATTTATGCGCAATGGGTTGCTGTCAATGCTGGGGGAGGAGAGACGGCAACTTCTGTGCCAGCGTTACTTCCCGCAACCGGTATTTCTCAAGAGGTTTATTCGAACTCCTTGCAGCTCGCTTTCTGGTCAGCGCTGCTGGGTCTAGGAGTCGGAGGTCTTGCAATCGCAACACGCCGGAAGGCCAACTAAAAGTGGTTCCTTTCGGCAGAGTTCACTCAGTCTCAGTGGTGACGCAGGCTGCGGGGTTGCGGTCGGAAATACTCAATTCTCCAAAAAAGAATGGTTAGACTTTGCTCTAGTGCATGCAAAGTTATATAAAAAAGTGTGAGCCAGAGGAAATGTTTAGATCATTTGCCAAGAGGGCTTGTTTGTTTTGCATCCCTGTTTTCTTGATGAGCTGGGTTTTTTCAGGCAGAGCGAGCGGAACTGGAGACACAGTCGACTCAATCGACTGTTCATCGCCGCTGGGTCTTCTGCAGTTGTTCTTCAATACAGAACCTGCAGAGGTCAAGTCGTTGGTGCTCGACAGTGACGCGGGGCAGAGTAACGCCAACAACGTTTACGAGTCACTCAATCCGCCGTGGTTGATCAGTAAAGATGTGGACGGAAACGGTTCGCTGAACGACGATGTAGACATCAGTGAGCTAAACGGCGCCGCCATCAATCCGATTGATGGCAAGGCTTATGCAACTGCTTCGACAAAGGAGAGCAACTCTGGTGTGTACGTGGTCAGGTTTGACCGAGACGGGGACCTCGAGTTCGTCATGCGCTTTAACAATGTCACGACGATTAACAACGGAACGTTTGACTCACAAGGACGCTTTTATTCAGGCGCAAGAGTGGGTTCAGATTTCCTGATCCAACGTTGGGACAACCTTGCTGACATAGTTGGTCAAAGCACGGGGTCCGGAATGCCTCTGACAGTGCCATCTGCAACAGGCGATATTGGTGTGACAAACGTTCCCGCCGATATTTCGATTTTGGAGATTAACGGCGTTGAGTACGTCGTTGGAAGACCAAACAATATTTCGACCCTGATGTTGATGGACACAAGAGATATGTCCGCTCTCGCACTCGATACCAGTAGTTCAGTATCGAGAGATGGGACAACGGGGGCGCCGCCCAATGGTGGTGGCTACGGCGCTGCTTGGACCTACGAGGGCTCGGCATACTTGTCTCAAAACAACGGCGGGGGACTTTGGTCTTTAAATCCGGGCGACATTGACACCGCAGGAGGGAGCGCAACCCTTCGTAAAGTTCTTTCAACAACAGCAATCACGCAGGCCAACGACGGTCTTGGATGTCCATCTGAATCGATCACTGAGGACCAAGCTCTCCCAGGTTCAGCGGGTCAAGCAACACTGGTGTACCACGCTAACGGAGGCGATGGTGACCCTGATGACCTCGCAACAAGCCCAGATGAGTCAATTAACTTGTCCAAGCTCCAGCCCAATAGAGACGGATTTAGTTTCACGAGTTGGAACAGCAGTGAGGATGGTTCAGGAACTAGTTACGGGGCGGGAGACGCCTTTGTAATGCCGGGTGACGGTGAAACAGATCATCTTCATGCTCAATGGACACAGAACCCCGTAACGACAACAACCGAGGTTCCCGTTACAACAACGACTGAGGTCCCTGCCACAACAACAACTGAGGTCCCGGGCCCTCAAACGTTGCCTGCCACCGGAAGTGGGAGTCCTTCAGTCCCTCNCATAATTATGNTAATCGTGGCAGGAGTTGGTCTTTTGTTGGTGCNCCGCCCGTCGAGCGACTCAACTTGAAACCTCAGACCAAGTGAACGATTAAAGAAATATCTACGCAATGGTGTGAAGCAAGGGAGAAAGATCCGCTAGGCATTTCGCCTGTTCCCTTTGTGTTGCAGATGGCTTCCTCGAAATTGTTTTTCGATGGAAACTCTCGTTAAGCCCAGTCAAGAGGTTCCTCATCGGTTGAGATGTGTACCCGTGACCACTGAGTGGTGAGATCACTGGCCTCGCCGCTGACGTTGAGGCGGAAGCACCCGAGATCAAGTTCTGCTGCGGGACGCGAAAGTAGCTGAGCGACAGAAAGCGCTGCTTCATGAGTTTCAAGCATGCGTGATTGCCACCTACCGAACACTTTGTCGTTTTCAACATACTCTTCGGTCATTGATGTCCGAATAAAGGGGAACATCACCGAGCAGGCGCTCACCATTTCCGCGGATTTCCCAAGGTTTACTCGAAGGACCTCGGGTAAGCGCAGAACGGCCCAGTTTGCGATGACGTACCCGGGGACCGCCACTCCAGGGTCAATAGCTTGAGATGATGACACGTAGACCAGTTGGAGAGGACTGTTGTGGTAGATCGCCTCACTTGCCCACAGGTGTGTCCAGGACAAGAAGCCATCGATCTTTGTGTTCATGACAAGCCGTGATTCGGTGAGATTCTCCATAAACGCTGAACGCACCCGGGCACGACGTTCAGCCATGGCCTCGTCATCAATTTCGGGAAGTGAGCGCCCGAAGCGGTAGCCGCTTTCAGTAAGACCTGAATTGCAAATAATGACGTCAGGTATCTGGCCGCCCATTTGTTCGATGGTGTAGGAGCGTGACGCCCACAGATCGGTATGGCTNGTGACATCAGCTTGAAGTGCAAAGGCGTGAACTCCTTGGTCGCGAATTGCGTCGACAAGATCAAAGCCGTCTCGGTAACTGCTGTTGAAATGCACGCCGATTGCTTTCGCACCGTTCATTGCTGCGGCGAGGGCTAGTCCTTGTCCCAGCCCTCCGTCCTTGCCAGAGCCGGTGATCAAAACTCGTTTGCCCTCGAATGCTTCGGGGTGAAGCCCACCGTAATCAAAGTTCGCAATATCAGCGGAGAACGCCATCGGAATCCCCCTTTCAAAGGAATGGAGTGTTGGAAGAGAAGCTCGATCTGTTTGAAGAAGAACAGCCGCAAGACCCACATCATAGAAGTCTGAAGCCGGATGTCAGCGAAGACTGGGCATAAACATCAACGTGAGGCACCGTGGTCCAGCAGAGATAGAAATCGCACCGCACCCCGCCCGCTCGCAGCACATTGTCGGTCCTTTTTGGAGGGACAGGAGTGAGCCGAGCGGGGACAAATGAATGTTCATGTCGGATTGGCCACACAAAATCCGACGAATTATTGCGCCCTTGTTTGTGCGGCTTTCAGAACTCGATAACGTTCTCAATCATGAGTTTGCTTGGATTCGAATCAACCTCACTAAGTCGTCGACTGCGCATCCTGTTCTGTGCAGCGTTGTGCGCAGTGGTAGGCGGGGCAACAACTGTTTTGGCAACGGCTTCAATTGACCAGTTGGGGTCCGACATTGACGGCGAAGCAGAAGGTGATTATTTCGGAGCTTCAATGTCGTTGTCGTCTGATGGAACGATTCTTGCGGTCGGTGGCACACATAATGATGGGAACGGCTTGACCGCTGGCCATGTGCGAGTCTTTGAGTTCTCGGGTGGTTCGTGGTCACAGTTGGGGTCCGACATTGACGGTGAGGCAGCGGGCGACGAGTTTGGAGAGTCGGTGTCGTTGTCGTCTGATGGCACAATTCTTGCGGTCGGCGCAGTAGGTAATGATGAAAGCGGAATGACCGCTGGGCATGCTCGGGTGTTTGAGTTCTCGGGTGGTTCGTGGTCTCAGTTGGGGTCCGACATTGATGGTGAGGCCGCATATGACAACTTTGGACAGTCGGTGTCGTTGTCGTCTGATGGCACGATTCTTGCTGTTGGNGGCTGGGGTAATGATGGCACCNCAAACGGCGCTGGGCATGTTCGGGTGTTTGAGTTCTCGGGTGGTTCGTGGTCNCAGTTGGGGTCCGACATTGACGGCGAGGCCGGATATGACAGCTTNGGAGAANCNGTGTCGTTGTCCTCTGATGGCACGATTCTTGCAGTCGGCGCACCNGATAATGATGGCACCGCAACCAATGCTGGGCATGCTCGGGTGTTTGAGTTCTCGGGTGGTTCGTGGTCTCAGCTGGGCGCTGACATTGATGGCGAGGCAGAAACCGACGAGCTTGGAGGCTCGGTGTCGTTGTCGTCTGATGGCACAATTCTTGCGGTCGGTGCCGTAGGTAATGACGCGAACGGCTCGAGCGCTGGGCATGTTCGGGNGTTTGAGTTCTCGGGTGGTTCGTGGTCTCAGTTGGGGTCCGACATTGATGGTGAAGCAGCAAATGATCGGCTAGGTACGTCGGTTGCTTTATCTGCTGATGGCTCGATTCTCGCGGCTGGTGCCTCGGGCAATGATGGGAATGGCTCGAACGCTGGCCATGTCCGTATGTATCAGTTTGCGGACGGAGCATGGACGCAGATAGGNGACGACATTGACGGCGAAGCCGAAGCCGATGCTTCGGGTTTCAGGGTGTCGCTTTCATCTGATGCTGAGACTGTTGCGATCGGTGCCATCGGTAATGATGAGAACGGGAGCAGCTCGGGTCACGTCCGTGTTTACTCTTTCGCGACGGTTGCAACTCTGAATATCACCTATGACAGTCAAGGTGGTTCTGCAGTATCGGACGGTGACGCAACCACGACCTCTGGAGGATCGATCAGCGTGTTGCCAACTGATCCGACCCGTGATGGCTACACGTTCGCAGGCTGGTTCACCGCTGCATCAGACGGCACTCAAATCACTGCTGGTACAGCGCATAATCAAACTGCGGACTTCACGTTGTACGCCCAGTGGACAGAAAACCCCGTCACAACAACCACGGAGGTCCCTGTCACGACAACAACCGAGGTCGCTGCAACGACAACAACTGACGTTCCGAGCACTCAACTGTTGCCAGCCACCGGAATTCGTGACACATCTGAATTCCTTACGTTGGCGACTGTGAGCGGATTGCTTGGAGCCGGAGTCGCGTTGATCGTGCTCATTAGGCGCCGCGTGCACCCCGCTTGATCTTTAAAAGTGTTGGACGTGACCGAGCTGAAAAGCGGAACTGCCGAGGCTGATACACGGGAAACTCCGAGACCTATGAAGTGAGTGCTGTGTTGATGACGGTCAGATCAATGTGCCCAGAGCGAAAGACACGATGGTCAAGCTTTATGGACGATCGGAAATGCGATGCGTCTCCGCAGGGAGGCCCGAGGCAAAAGTAAGTCGGATCGCTTCGGGGATTTCAAAATTGATTCTTTAAAGAATCAATCCTCGTGTTCTTTGGTCTTCTGTGCCTTGTCGACCGCTTCACCTAACTCGGGGCCAAAAAAGTTGAGCAGTTCGAGCGCACTGGAGTAATCGTGAGAAGTGATTCCTCCGAGGCGAAGCCATTGATTGAGGGCACGTTTTGTATAGCGAATCGCGAATTTTGGTCCTTCTGCTAAGCGGACGGCGTAGTCGCGTGCGACATCCATAATTTCTTCTGAGGAGACAGCAAGGCTTACTAGACCGATCCGCTCGGCCTCGGNACCGNTCAGAGCATCCGACGTCAACAGNTACAACTTCGATTTCGCCATCCCACACAGCAAGGGCCAAATCATCGCAGCGTGATCGCCAGCAGCCAAGCCCATCGCAATGTGAGGGTCAACCAACTGGGCATCTTTCGCTGCGATTGAGATGTCAGAGAGGAGCGCTATCGCAAGCCCGCCGCCTTCGGCGGCGCCGTTGACAGCTGAAATTACTGGCTTATCAATATTGATGACCCCATAGACAATGTCGTTTCCCTCTTTTGCAAGGCGCTGGGCGAGTTCGAAGGTGTTTTCTTTATCGAGGCTTGGGATCGATTTGAGTCCTTGAATGTTTGCGCTTCGGTAAAACTCATCTTCCGCCCCAGTCACGATCACAACGCTGACGGCCTCATCCTCATCGAGGTGACGCCACACAGAAGCAACCTCTTTATGGATCTCTGACTGGCGCCTGCCTGCCGATCCCGCAGTTGGTATCCGAACCGTTGCGATTCCATTCTCCTCGACTGTGATCTTGAGTTGTTTGAAATCCTGATACATGAAAAGTCTGTTCCCCTTAAGAACTATGGTTCGGCATGAGACGCTACCTCCAGGCGATAAAAGAAAATTCTGATTGGTACGGGGGCCTACTTGGGTTACCGGCATCCCCCGGAGTGACACTCACTTAGAATAAAAAGAATCGAGTTCTTGGATTAGAAATCTAGGGCCAGTTCGGGGTGAGAGTGCAAGAGTTAATTCACAAAACAGGGAAAAGATCTGCTGTTGCGATCGTGATGATCTGTGTGGCAGGTCTTGGATTCGCTGTGAGCGCCTCGGATGGCACAATCGATTTTTCATCTGAGCCAGCACAGATTGTGGGGGAGTACGTACAAGGGGGGTATGTCGAGGCTTGTATAAATGAGTATTGCCCAGGCCCAGCAAACGGCGGGTACATCGGAGCGTTTTACGCGGAGGCAGCTGATGGGGACAGGGTCTTTGCTTGGTGTATCCAAGCAGGTGCAATGGTCGGAGTCGGCACTTTCGACACCTACAGTGAAGTAACAATTGACGGTCGCATTTCCTATTTGACTTGGAGATATGACAGGGATTTGTACGAGGCAGGCGGAGTCGCAAGTTACGAACTAGCCGCTGTGCAAGCTCTTGCGTGGGCGTGGGTTTCTGATGCTCGTTTCGATCCAGATGTTTTTGATGGTACTGACCCGCTGTCGTGGGATGGTTTGACTCCGAGTCCTTGGACATCTTCGGCATCAAATCGTGTTGGTTTCTCGACAAATGTGAATGGATCCGCAGGTGTTATGAGTTTGGCAACTCAGGCAACTTATGATCTTGCAGTCGAAGCTACGGCGAATGCAGGACCTTGGAGTTTTGCGGCGAGTGAGACTGGGGTCACGCTCTCGGGAATTAATGGCCCAATTCAAGGTGAGGAAATTTTGTTCAATGTGGGCGGACAGGTGGCGACGGATTCTTCTGGATTTGCGGCGTGGCCGAACAGCGCCAGCTCAGCATCAGTTGAAGGTCCTGGCTTGTCGTTTGAAACACGGCCTTCAAATTCGCAGGATCTTCTCGTGAGTACCGTCGGGGTAGAGCTCTCTGTGAACCGTCCCGCTGACACTCCAGACCCGACGACGACTACGACTGTTGCTCCGACGACGACTACGACTGTTGCTCCGACGACGACTACGACTGCTGCTCAGACGACGACTACGACTGTTGCTCAGACGACGACTACGACCGGACCTGAATTTCTCCCTGCGACGGGTGTTTCTTCGAAGACAAATTGGCTTTTCTTTGGTGCGATCCTGATCGGTAGCGGTGTACTGCTTGTAACGGGCGCCCGACGCTCGGAGCCACGAAGGTCGCAGTAAGGCGTCGCCAGAAGACGGTAAGACAAGCACCTATTGGCTGCGGCAACTCAACTCAAATGTCATTTTGCCAGTGTTTTGGTGAAGTTAGAGTCCGAGCACAAGCATCATGCGCAAACACTTTTGAGTTGGTTACCGCCGCCGTTCATCGGTCACTCATGGGACAAGATTGGTTTTCGAGGAAGAACAATGTGCTTACCTTGCCGGTACTTGAGCTTTCATTAGTTACCTTTTCCTTAAACCGGAAATTTTGCGCGGATTATGTGCTTGCTTCCTAAAGTAAAGTCAAGGGATGCCAAGACCAATAGCGTTCTGCGCTCTTGCGCTTGTTGGCCTGGTAGTTGGATTCACTGCGTGTGCTGACTCAAGTAACTCGTCTACCGGACTTTACGAAGATCAAACCGCACACTCTGGCCAACATCAGGTGAGTGATGGAGCATCTGAAGTGTTAGGGGACGGAGCAGATTCCAAAATCGAAGTAACACAGGAAGGTTTTAGCGGTGGGTCTGTCGTCTCCGATCAGTACACCGGGTCCTCGTATGCTCCTCTTCCCATCGCCCAGATCTCAATCGAGATGGATGATGGGGTGAACCCGGATGAGGTTCCGTATGAGCGTGAGTGGAGACCTGCCTCGATGGAGGTGTTTCTGACTGGCGAAGTTGTTCATGAGGGGCGTGCAGGGATCCATGTCCGCGGAAACACATCCCGAGATTTCGATAAAAAATCGTTCGCCCTCGAGACCTGGAACGCGAATGATGAGGACCTAGATGTACCGCTACTTGGCCTACCCGCCGAAGAGGATTGGATATTGCAGGGGCCATTTTCAGATAAGACGCTGATCCGAAATCATCTGATCTATACGTTGAGCAATGGTATTGGTCGGTATGCAGCGCGCACGCGATTCGTTGAGCTAGAGATCAATGGTGAGTACCGAGGTGTTTACGTGTTGATGGAAAAGATCAAACGTGACGATAACCGTGTGGCGCTGCCGGAGGGAGCTGCTCTGCTGAAGCGCGACTGGGTCGAAGGCGGAGAAAATTTTGTGCAGACAGCACTCTGCCGAGACGACCTGAAGGTTGAGTGGTCCGATGACATTTCGGGAGTGGTCGATCGCTTAGATTCGATTGAAGCCGAAATTCTCGATGGCGATTTCAGTTCTATTGATCTTGAGAGTTTTATCGATCACATGTTGTTAGTTGAGATCGGTCGAAATGTGGACGGATACGTGCTGAGCACATGGATCACATTGTCCGAGAATGATGTGCTCGGGATGGGCCCCGTATGGGATTACAACGGCGCTCTCGGAAACGCCTCATACTTTGAGGCGTGGAGGCCTGAAGGCTGGCACTACGAGAACCCTGAGTTCCCAGCGGACAATCCGCATGGTTTCTGTTGGTACGAAGCTTTACTCGAGAGCAAAACATTCCGGGAAATGCGCGAACAACGCTGGCGAATGCATAGAGAGGGGCCGTGGTCAGATGACGAAATTGATGCGCGTATTGACGAGGCCGTGAAAACTATTGCGCCTGCTGTAGAGAGAAACTTTGAGCGGTGGCCCCTTCTCGGAGAAGTGATCTGGCCTAATGATGTTGGTGCTGAAAGTAGGACAACTTATGCCGACGAGGTGGCGTATTTAAGGTCTTGGCTGCAACAGCGAACGGCATGGATTGATCGCTCCTTGGGAAACTGAACGAAGCTCTCCCAGGCGGACAGCTTCCTCTGGCTGCGCTGACCTCGTGATTTACGGGAATTGGTCTCAAGACACAACCGATCCAGACCTCGATGTTGAGCTTCCAGCAACAGGCATCGATAACCCCGCACCGTTCATCGCTCTTGCAGTTGGCAGCGTGCTCCTTAGCGGCTTGTTCTTTATCTCTGGATTCGGAATCGCTGCCGCAGTGCGGCGCCGTGAAAACTGAGACTTTTGACGTTGGCTGTCATAAGCAGTGTGGTCGGAGGAGGATTCGCTATCGCTGCGCACACGAGACGCACGGGACGAACCTGACTAAAAAGTGAAAGAAGAGTAGGCGAGTCGCCCTGTGTAAAGCGACCCGCCCCAACTCTTAAAGGGGATGATTTAGAACTTCGTCAAAAAGTTGGAAGTGTGGACGTGACATCTGTCTTCAAACCCGGACCGACGCCTCCGTCGGCGCATCTGTCGCTTCGCACAAAAAATAACGAAACTGTTCAAAACAATCACGGCAACGGCATGTACCGCCACTACCCATTTGTCCGAGAGAAATGCATGCATAAGCCATGCAACCTGTGCAAGCGAAGAGATATTGAGGCTCGCTGCAGAAAATCCGATCGGGACTCTGGAAGACAGAACCGAAGATAGAGCGGTGCAACCGATTAGTAGAGATGTTCCAAATACGACTATCGCCGATCCGATTCCACCGCCAAATGCCACCGTAAGAACTCCAAGTCCAGTTGCAGCCATCGTGTACCCGGCATGTTTGACAGAAATGCCTCGAGACCGATGAATTACACAGAGGACACCACAAACTGCGGGAAGCGTAAGTGCGGAACTAATCTGCTGATATCGGTCGCTGTGCTCAATGCCGTAGAGAGCCCAACCCGAAATTGCAAAGAACATCATGAGCCAAGAGGCTCCCGAAACACCTGCTGCTGTCCTTAAACGAATGCTCCGAAGAAGTTGAGGCCACGGGAACAAAATTGTGATCGCCGCTGCGACTGCACCGGACGTAGACGCTATAAGCCCGCCAGCAGGTCGGCCAACGGTGGCGGTTGCGGCGATTAAAGCTGCTGCGGTAAGGAGTGGGCCGATGAGTACTGAGGTCCACCTGAGACTCTTTTTAGACTTGACGATGGCCCGGCCGTATCCAACCGTCCTCCGCTTGCTATTCGGTTCATACGTTTCTTGCGGGGGAAACTCGCAGGGCTCTGATGAGTTTCCCTCAGCAAAACGTCGAGGCGTGTTGGTGACAGCCAGCGTTGGTAGTGGGAATCGACCCAGAGCTCGTGAATGTTGTGGAAGAGCTTTCGTCATGGCGAAGACTTGTTAGGCGGAGGCGATGCGGGCTTGTGCGAGAGAGATGAGCCCAGAGTCTGGGCACTTGCTGTAAGAGCCAGAGACACCGAGCTGGTTGCCGATGCAGTGAGCGGCGTGCTCGACGCCGGGGGCTGCTTTAGCTTCAGACTTTTTACCGTTTGAGGAAAGCCATCCACCTTCGCAACGTCCGGTCTCTGCGTCCTGACCGAGGCAGAAGTTCAAAGAGTCAGCCTTCATAGCGGACCAGCTGGAGCCGACAGAGAGGAAGTGGATGTAGTGCCCGAGCTCGTGGGCGACAACGGAGTCAGACACGCATTCACGAATAGTGATCCCACCGCCGACGGTGTAGTAAGCCCGGGGGCCTGCAGAGGGGTCGTGAGTGAAACCAGGGACCGGAATGCTGTGAGGTGCGAGCAACGAGGTTGCAACTGCGATTGCGGCCTCTGCGCAGCTCGGCGATGGGGGTGCTGCTGCAACGGTGGTGGTTGGTGCTGCTGCAATGGTGGTGGTTGGTGCCTCCGGTGCGGTGGTGG
>PBWL01000049.1 GCA_002727235.1 Acidimicrobiaceae bacterium | reverse complement strand
TCACGATTAACCAGATTGAGGTCAGGGTGGCGCGCCGACGCTAACGATTCCGGCATGATGTGGCATGGCCTCTCAACTGCTTGAGCAACTCCGAACCGACCTGAACACCGCGATGAAAGATCGCGATCAACTGAAGACATCGACGATCAGGATGGTGTTGTCGGCAGTTCAGGTGGCGTCGGTCGCAGGAGACGAAGCCGCAGAACTCACCGATGCCGAAATCACGGCAGTGTTGAGGTCGGAGGCAAAACGTCGAAATGAGGCGGCCGAGCTCTACGAGAATGCCGGACGAACCGAACAAGCGGCATCAGAACGAAACGAACTTGCAGTGATTGAGGCATACCTCCCAGCAGCGATGGATGACGCAACACTGCAAGGCATTGTTGACGAAGAAATCGCAGTTGCTCGCGAGGCAGGAGCAGAAGGCCCGAAAGCGATGGGACAGGTCATCAAAGCGGTGAAAGATCGTGTTGGCGACGGTGCCGACGGCGGCCGAATTGCCGGCGTCGTGAAGGCCTCATTGGCCTAAATTCCGCCCGGTCGGCGGTATCCGTTGTCGCCGACTCCTACACGTGTCGTAACCCGACGTGACAGTTGTCGTTATTGGTCGGATTGACCGGTTCAGCGAACACCCGTTTGGTAGAATTTTCCAGTGCTCATAGGCGTTTCAGCCTGTCTGCACGCGTGGGAAGAGCACAGTGCTTGACCCATATTGCGACAACAACAGATGAGGTACTGAGTGTCAAAAGACACCAAAAAATCAAAGAGTGAATATGGCGCGAAGGACATCCAAGTCCTCGAAGGGCTCGACCCCGTTCGCAAGCGGCCTGGCATGTACATCGGCTCGACTGGTTTGGCCGGGTTACATCACCTCATCTGGGAAGTTGTTGACAACTCCGTCGATGAAGCAATGGCGGGCTATTGCACTAAAATTGGCGTAACGCTGCTCGCCGATGGAGGGTGTGAAGTGAGCGACAACGGCCGCGGTGTGCCCGTTGACCCGTATCCATCAGGTCCTCACAAAGGAAAGAGCGCCGCTGAGGTTGTGCTCACAGTGCTGCATGCTGGCGGAAAATTCGGCGGTGAGGGATACAAAGTATCGGGTGGACTCCACGGCGTCGGCGTCAGTGTGGTCAACGCGCTTTCTGAGCGCTTGACCATCGAAATCGATCGAGAGGGCAAGCGCTACTCACAGGAGTATCAAGACGGCGGCAAGCCCAAAAACAAACTGTCGTCGAAAGGCGAAACTCCAAAACGTGGTCGCACGTCAGGCACTACGGTGACGTTTTGGCCAGACTCGGCGATATTCCAGGCAGAAGGAACAGAATTTGTTGCCCGCACGGTGCTCGATCGCCTGCAGATCATGGCATTTCTCAATCGTGGGCTCGAGATTTCGTTTATTGATCAACGACCTGAGCGCGAACAAGAAGTCACTTTCCAATATAAGGGTGGAGTTGTCGACTTCGTAAAGCATCTCAACCAGTCGAAAGATCCATTGTTCGCAAAAGTGTGCCACTACGAAGATGACGACGGAGAAGGCCAAAATCTCGATATNGCTCTCCANTGGAACACCGGCTACCANGAAGGNATNCACGGCTANGCNAACGGNATTTCCACTATCGAGGGTGGCATGCACGTTGAAGGCTTCCGCACCGCATTGACCTCNGTGATGAATAAATACGCACGCGGCAAAAACTTGCTGAAAGAAAAAGACGANAATCTCACNGGTGAAGACATTCGAGAAGGTCTCACCGCAATCNTCTCGGTNAAGNTGCGTGAACCCCAGTTTGAAGGCCAGACAAAAGCCAAACTNGGCAATGTCCCCATGCGGTCATTCGTGCAAAAAGCGACCAACGAACGCCTCTCAGAGTGGTTCGATGAAAATCCGACCGAGGCAAACAAGATCGTTAAGAAGGCAATTGCGGCCCAACAAGCACGTGTAGCGGCGAAAAAGGCTCGTGAAACAGTGAGGCGCAAAACCGCTCTGTCTGGGGCAGGCATGCCGGACAAACTCCGTGACTGTTCATCACGAAGCCCAGATGAATCAGAAATCTTCATCGTTGAGGGCGATTCGGCTGGCGGTACAGCAATTAACGCTCGAGACCCTCGAACCCAGGCGATTCTGCCGATCAGAGGAAAAATCCTTAATGTCGAGCGCTCCCGGATCGACAAAATGCTGAAAAACAATGAGATTCAAGCGTTGATCACCGCAATCGGCGCTGGCGTTGGCGAAGATTTCAACGTCGAGAAAGCTCGCTACCACAAAGTGATTGCGCTGTGCGACGCTGACGTCGACGGCAGCCACATTCGCACCCTGCTNCTCACGTTCTTCTTCCGGCAGATGCGTGACCTCGTNGNAGCNGGCTACATCTACATAGCNCAACCCCCGCTCTACTCCACAGAGGTGGGCAAAGAAAAGNTCTATCTCAAAGACGACCTTGCGAAAGATCGGTTCCTCGCAGAGAAACCAAATCACCGAAAAGAGTTCCAACGCTTGAAAGGTCTNGGTGAAATGGACTGGCAGGAACTCAGAGANACAACCATTAACCCAGAGACCCGCACGCTGCTGCAGGTCACCGTCGAAGAGGCCGCCGAGGCCGACATGATCATGAGCGTGNTGATGGGCGACGACGTCGAAAGCCGTCGCAACTTCATCACCACGAACGCCCGCGATGTGAGGAACCTTGATTTCTGATGAGTGACGATCAAACCCCAGTCGACCCAGGTGACCAGCACGATCCGGTTCAGCCGATCGCACTCCAAGATGAGATGGAGAACTCATTCCTGGAGTACGCGATGTCGGTCATCATGTCGCGAGCGCTGCCTGATGTTCGCGACGGTCTCAAGCCAGTCCACCGTCGCATCATTTGGGACATGGAGCAGCAAGGNTTCCGCCCCGACCGACCATTTGTGAAGTGTGCCCGCGTGTCGGGTGACACAATGGCGCGCTACCACCCGCACGGTGACAGCGCGATCTACGACGCTCTGGTNCGNCTTGCCCAACCGTTCTCCGTGCGCCANCCACTCATCGATTTTCACGGCAACTACGGTTCGCCTGATTTCGGTCCGGCCGCAAGCCGCTACACAGAATGTCGGTTGCACCCACTTGCAATGCAATTGCTTGCCGATATCGATGAAGACACCGTCGACATGGTGCCGAACTATGACGGCAGTACAGAGCAACCCTCTGTACTGCCCGCAAGATTCCCCAACCTGCTCGTCAACGGGTCTCAGGGGATTGCTGTTGGCATGGCGACCAATATTCCGCCACACAATCTTGGTGAAGTCATCGACGCAACTGTGCACCTCATTGACAACCCAGATGCAACATCCGACGACTTGATGGAATTCGTTAAAGGGCCTGACTTCCCAACGGGCGGTTCAATTCTTGGACGCGCCGGCATTATCGATGCATACCGCACAGGGCGTGGCTCTGTGAAGATGCGTGCAACTGCGACCATCGATGAGGGCAAGTCGGGGCGAATGGAAATCATTGTCACCGAACTGCCGTATCAAACGAGTTGTTCTGCGATTGCGGCTCGCATCACTGAATTGGTCGACAACGGAGATATTGAAGGAATTGCCGACATCAACGACGGGTCATCCGGTGGCGAGACATCCTTGGTGATCACGTTGAAGCGCGACGCAAATGCAAACGTTGTGCTGAACAACCTCTTCAAACTCACGCAACTTCAGACGAGTTTCTCGATCAACATGGTCGCCCTCGTTGACGGCGTGCCCCGCACGTTGAACTTGCGGGATGCGATCAATGGCTATGTTCGTCACCAGATTGAGGTCATCACCCGTCGTTCGAATTTCCGTTTAGAAAAAGCGAAGCGGCGTGAACACATCCTCGATGGCCGCATTAAGGCGCTGAACGTCATCGATGAGATCATTGCGCTCATTCGAGGTAGCGAAGACGCGCAAGCCGCAAAAGCCTCGTTGATGGAAAAGCCCTATGAGTTCTCAGAGGCTCAGGCTGTTGACATTCTCGATATGCAACTGCGTCAGCTCACGCGTCTGAGCCGTATCGATATCGAGTCAGAACTCGAAAGCATCCGCGAGAACATCAAAGAGCTCGAATCGATCTTGGCCGACGATAAGAAACTTCGTGGCGTGATTAAAGACGAACTTGGCTCTGTACGCGATGACTTTGCAGCTGATCGAGTCTGTGCGATCACCTATGACGAAGGCGAAATGAGTATCGAAGATCTCGTTGAAGACAAAGAACTCGTCGTTGTCATGACAGAGGCACAGTACGTGAAAGCGGTTTCTGCCTCGTCGTTCAAGACGCAGGGCCGCGGCGGCCGCGGTGTGTCCGGAGGCAAACTCAAACAAGACGACATCATCCGACATGTAATCTTCACCACAGCNCANGCACATTTGCTGTTTTTCTCAAATCGTGGACGGGTGTATCGATTGCGTGCCCTCGANATTCCTGAGCGNGAGCGNACTGCAAAGGGCATGCCGATTGTCAATTTGCTTCCCCTTCAAGCAGANGAATTCATTCAGGCGATCATCGACACTCGTGACTTCGCTGGAGAACGCTTCTTGTTCTTCGCAACACGAAAAGGAACGGTCAAGAAGACGGCGTTCGATGCCTACAACTCGAGCCGACGTGACGGCCTTATTGCCATCAATTTGAACGAGGATGACGAATTGGTGAGGGTCATTGAGACAAGCGGTACCGACGACATCTTCATGGTGGCGAGGTCAGGAATGACGATTCGCTTTAACGAAGGCGACGTTCGAGCGATGGGGCGCTCAGCGGCNGGTGTTCGCGGTATGAAGTTGAAGACAGGNGATGACGCAGTCGTNTCATGTGATGTCGCCCGTGATGACACTGCGATTCTCCTCATGACTGAAGCAGGGTTTGGCAAGCGGACGCAACTCGACAAATTCAATACCCAGGGCCGTGGTGGCCAAGGCGTGCGTGGCATCAAACTCACCGGCAAGAAAGGCGTCGTTGCTGCTGCGTTCATGGTCGGAATCGAAGATGAGATCGTGGCAGTTTCTTCGGGTGGTGTGACCATTCGCATGGAAGTCCGCGAAATTTCTTCCCAGGGACGTGATGCCACCGGGGTTCGCATCATGAACCTCGACGACGGTCAGACCGTTGCNTCCGTTGCCCCGATCATCGCNGGCGAATAGTNACAGCTCTATCTGCTCACTCCACGCAGATGGTCGTCGAGGCTTGGTGTTTAGTGTTGCGCTTATTGGGGTCATTGCTTTGGCATCGAGTGTCGCTATTGGCGAACCTATGACCGTATTGGTTGAGTGCCAACAGGCGAGGCTCCTGCTGATGCAAGCGCACTAGCCGTGTTGTAGTGGGGTGCATCTGTTGCCGACGCCGTTGCGAGATGTAATGGATTGGTCGTCGATCTTCGCGAACAATTCGTTGACCGAGGATGTCGTTCGATGGTGACGGTTCAAGTTGGCGGTGCACGTTCTCAGGCGGCAACGAGTGATGCACTTGACTGTTGAACTGAACGATTGAGTCAGTTTGCGTACACTCGATGACGTGGTCGAGCACACTCACGACGACGATGCTGAGCGACAGCCTGAACAGGGTTCGGAGTCTGACGCTCCGCCGCGTACCACGCCTGTGCAGGTGCCAGAGAATTCCGATGAGGTGAGCGAACTAACAAGTGAGTTCGTCATGCCAGACATCGTCACTGCCGAACCATCGGGCGAGGTTCCCCAAGTCGTTGAGGCTGACAGTGTGAGGGCAACAACTTACTCGTCTCCAGCTTTTCTTGGAGTTCGCCGCCAGGTGGTGTTGCGGCGGGTTGGTGGTCGACCGCGAGTACGACGAGTGTCACGGGTACTCCGCCATATTGACCCATGGTCAACGTTCAAGGTGGCGGCGCTGTTTTCGCTGGTGTCATATGTGGTGCTCTTGACCGCCGGTGTGATGTTGTGGAGGGTCGCTGACTCGACAGGAACGATTGCGAATGTCGAACGTTGGTTCACCCAATTTGGTTGGGAGACCTTTGAACTACATGGCGATGAGATTTTCAGTGCTGCGTGGGTGATCGGGCTGTTTCTTGTGGTCGCCACCACTGGGGCAGCAGTACTGGTTGCGACGATCTTCAACCTCATTAGTGATGTCGTTGGCGGCATTCGGTTGTCTGTGCTGGAAGAAGAGGTCACCGAGCGCACGTTTGACCCGATTGAAGCATTTCGTCGACGTCGGCCTGACTAGTCGAGGTTGAGGTTCGGGTTGGCGCCCCGATAGCGTTTCACCTCTGCCGGGGCTATAGCTCAGTCGGTTAGAGCGCATCCCTGATAAGGATGAGGTCACAAGTTCGATTCTTGTTAGCCCCACTAGAACCCCTGCTTCGGCGGGGGTTTTGCTGTTGTCGTGTCGTGGTTTCTGTTGTGTCGCAATGTAAACCTGCTTGTTCTGGTTGCTCATTCGCTATGTCGGCTCTCGCCTTAGCGAACACACCGATCGTCCGTGGTTTGGGCTGAGAGTAGCGGTCGATCACAAGGCCTGTGGCTGCACCCACGTACGCAGAGGACACCATAGGAGTGCTTGGTTAATCTTCGAACTGATGAGTAATCCGAAAGGTTGGTTTGGCGACCCGTACAAGCGGCACCTCCGTCGATATTTCGACGGAGAAAAGTGGACCGACCA
>PBWL01000048.1 GCA_002727235.1 Acidimicrobiaceae bacterium | reverse complement strand
AGTGTTGGCGTCGTGTGCGACCACCTTTCAATTGTGCAGTAAGTGGCGCGGTATCACTACCCGGCGCTACGAGAACTCCGTCGCGTCAGATCGACATGCCGCCATCGATTGCAAGTTCAGCACCGGTGGCGAAACTTGCCTCAGGTGAGGCGAGGAACAACACTGCCTCGGCAACCTCATGTGACTCACCCATTCGACGAAGGGGCGTCGTTTTCACGAGGACGTCATTCATTCCCGGAGGGTTAGGGGCGTTCATTGGGGTATCGATGACACCTGGGAACACTGCGTTGACGCGAATTTTGAAGCGAGCAAGTTCGAGTGCCGCAGACTGCGTCATGCCACGTACCGCCCACTTCGATGCGGAGTACGCAAACAGGGTCGACGCTCCGCGAAGCCCTGCAACCGAGGAGATATTGATGATGGAGCCACCTCCGGCTGCCTTCATCGGCTCAACAACGGACTTCATTCCGAGATACACGCCAAGTTGGTTGATGCGGTAGAAGAGATCAAAGGTGTCGACGTCGGTATCGATGAGTTTTATGGCTTTCGAGATTGCTGCGTTGTTGACAAGCACATTCACTGAGCCAAATGCAGAGAGCGCCGTTTCGATGACGGTATTCCACCCTGATTCAGATGACACATCATGGGGAACAAACACTGCGGATTTACCAATGTCGTCGGCGATGGCTGTTCCTTCGTCGGCGCGAACATCGGTGAGCACGACGTTCGCTCCTCGCTCAGCGAACATGCGGGCCTCCTGTTCACCCATTGCGCCGGCAGCACCGGTGACGATGGCGGTCAGTCCAGAAAATGAGGTCATGTGTACTCCTAAGGTTTCATGTTGAACATATTCAGCAGGTCTGGATGTCGGCTCGGAAGGGGCGCTCCACCGTCGATCACAAGGTTCGCTCCGACGATGAACAGAGCATCTTGAGAGGCGAGAAACAGAATCGCAGCCGCAACTTCTTCAGCGGTGCCGTACCGGCCAGCGGGAATAGCCGAAGTGAATGCTTCTGAGTTGCTTTCATCGCCAGCAGTAGAAGATGACATGGGTGTATCGATCGCGCCCGGCGATACACAATTCACCCGAACCCCCGACTCGATGAGCTCGAGGGCCATGCCTTCGGTAAGAGCGATGAGGGCAGCCTTGGCTGACCCATACGCACTCATGCCGGGGTCAACCCGAAGTCCGTTGAGCGACGACAGGTTCACAATCGACGTTGATGGTGCCTTGCCATCAGCAACCGTCGACCGCAGAAGTGGCAGTGCTGACTGAGAGACGTGAAACGCTCCAGTGAGGTTGGTGTCAATCATCTCATGCCAGTGACGCGTCGACATCGAAGCAAATGGTCGTGCGTTGACGACGCCGGCCGAATTCACCACTACGTCAAGACGACCAAAGGTTGCCTCAATCGTCGTCACGAGGGCGTCGACCGCTGCGCGGTCGGTGACGTCAACATGGTGAAATTGAACATTGTCGTGTGACGACGCAATCTCCGCACCTCGCGCATCATTTCGACCCGTAATGAGAACGTGCGCGCCTTCTGCAGCGAATTGCATTGCGGCTGCAGCACCAATGCCTGAGGTGCCGCCGGTGACCAGAACGACACAGCCGTCAAAACGGCGCCGTGATTGAGCGATCGATGTCATTCAACACTCGCCAAAGCGAGGTCAATCTGGTTATGGAAATGAATGAGCGGAGGTTCAATTCGGCCGTAGACGACGCGGTCGAGCCCTCCTGATGCCATGCTCTGCTGAATTTCAGCCATNAGCGTGAAGTCTTCTTGCCCAGTCACCGCAAGAAGCAGATCGAGGTTCCTTACGAAGTAGTCGTGCTCTTTCTGATCTNCCGGAGGCCCGGGCGAATACACGGCGGTGTGAGTGCGAGTGCGATTCGGTGAGAGCGGCTCAACAATCCACACCTCGAGGTGGTCAAGCTGGTGACAGATCAACGCATTTGGCACCAAGAAATACTGGATGGTGCCGTAGGGGAGCAGGTTCCACTCTGACTCGGGCTTATCGAACTCGTCGGCCACGTTTGCCCGAAGGCCGACCGACAGCAGGTTCTTCCCAAAGGCATCAAAGATGACGCAGTCAGAGTTGAATGTAGGAGCAAGCGTGTTCTTGTGCAACGTGCGGATGTGGTAGCTCTCCGCAAACGTGTCGAAGAACAACTTCCAGTTCATATCCCATTCGTTGGTGCGGGTCTCAATGTGCANGTACGAACCGATATCAAACGACGAAAGGTCATCTTCGGCTCCACCAAGCGTCTCATCAACATCAATGGGTTCATCGCCTTCGGGNCGAACGAAAATGAGTCCGTACTTTTCGGCGACCGGGCGACGCAGCAGATTGCAGGTCATTTCGACATCATCGAAGGCACCAGCCGACAGAGGCCGATTACGAAGCGTCCCATCAAGGTTGTAGGTCCACGAGTGGTATGGGCAGGTGAACGCGTTCAATCCCTCGCCTGTTGAAGAGGTGTCAACAAGTGGTGCTCCCCGGTGGCGGCAGGCGTTGATAAAAGCGTCAAGGCTTCCGTCTTCTTTTCGAACAACAACGAGAGGCAAGCCGTCTACTCGTAGCGCCCGATACGANCCGGTNTCNGCGAGATCAGCGCTCAGNCCAAAAAAGATTGGCCCCTTGCGGAACAGATGCTTCATCTCTTTTGCGAATTGCTCCGGGTCGGAATATGACGAAGTCGAATTAGTGCGGCTTGCATCGGAATGCAGACCCTCGAGATGTTTTCCGCTGGCCTGCACTCGCTTGAGAAGTTCTACCTGTCGTTCATGACGCATGATCAGCTTCCAGTCGTGCTCGAGGTCGAATGTGGCGTGGTGATGAAGTCTTCAAGCCCCCGCTCGTTCGTCATTGTCCAATAATCGACGAGACGGAACGGCATTGGAGACCTCACCTTTCCAGCGGCGGTGCGGTANTAGGTGGGAGTCCCCGGGTGGGCCCAGATGAGATCAGCATGCAGTTCGTCGATGCGATCGGTGTACTCGTCGCGGAGTTCGCTAATGCATTCAACGGTGGCCACGTTGTTCTCCACCATGTCGCAGATCCGTTGGGTGATGTAGTTGCTTTGCGTTTCTGCGAGCCACATTCCGCTTCCGCCGTGACCCATGTTGGTATTCGGTCCGTACATGATGAACAGGTTGGGGAAGTTCGGCACGTTGATGCCNAGCAGTGCCCGCGGGTTTTCATTGGCCCAGTCGTCGGCAAGGGTGACATCGTTCTTCCCTGTGATATCGATGCGCGATGCAAGGGTGGTCACGTCGAAACCAGTGGCAAGGATGATGACATCGGCTTCGAACACCTNGCCCTCATTCGTCTGCACNCCCGTTTCACAGAATTGATCGATCGGGTCGGTCACGAGGGTGACATGCNGCTGACACAGCGTGTCGAACCACCCGTTATCAATAAGGATTCGCTTGCCGAACGGCGGGTATGAAGGGATGCACTTATCAAGCAGGTCTGGTCGACCCTCAAGCTTCTCGGTGATGTANGACACGATCTCATTGCGNTGACGCTCGTTGATNCGGTTGAGTGAGCGGTCAGGGTGCTCCCACTCGGGATCGACTTTCAAGAATCGCAGGAGACCATCTCCGTAACGCCACAACTGGGCGAAGCGATACCACTGGCTGTACATCGGGAGATGACGGAANAGCCACGCGGCATGCTCGTCGACGGCGAGATGGTATTCGGGGACGTTGCGTGCCCATTGCGGGGTGCGTTGGAAGATNGTGAGCGCGGCAAGATCATTCGCAATTGTGGGAACGAGCTGCATCGATGAGGCACCGGTGCCGATCACCGCNACCTTCTTTCCAGANAGATCAAGATCGGTTGGCCATTTCGCAGTGTGGACAATCTGCCCGGCGAACGAGTCTTGACCATCGAAGGTTGGCGTAACCGGTTGGTTGAAGTGGCCGGTCGCGCTCACGAGGATGTCAACGGTGTCATGACGAGATCCGCTCTCGTCAACGAGTTCGATAACCCAGACATTGTTGACGTCATCCCAGGTTGCCGATTGAACTCGAGTGCCACAGGTAACTCGGTCCCGAAGGTTGTTGTCATCGGCGAAGCGCTCGAGGTAATTCAGTAATTCACTGCTGCCCGAGAAGAAGTGGGTCCAGTCGGGGTTCGGAGAAAACGAGTAGCAGTAGAAATGGTTTGGCGTGTCGACGCCGCAACCTGGGTAGCGATTTTCATGCCAAGTTCCTCCGACATCATCGTTCTTTTCGTAGAGATGCCAGTCGAGCCCAGCAATGTCGAATTGGTGAGCAAGGCATAACCCTGATGCGCCGGCACCGATAATCGCAATGCGTGGTCGTGGGTTGGTTGTTGAAGTGATCTTCCTGGGGGCAGCTTCGGGGGAGTACCCGAAGTCTTTGCGGATCATCGGCACATATTCCGGTGGAACTTCCTCTCCGAGAAAGAACGACATCATTTTCCCGAATGTGTCGGGCCCGGGGTCGGTGATTGCTGGCTCTGAGATGTCAGACAGCAACCAGTCGCGAATAGCGCTCTTAATGAAGTCTGCTGTTTCTTGACTGAAGCCTGCCATCGGATCAGCAACAAGTCGGACATCTCGTTGTGGTCGCATCTCATCGCTCAGCCATTTCTCGTCACCGGTGAGGTGGTAAAGGCAGGCAACGAGCACGCGTAGATCAGCAGTGTTGAGAGCCTCGTCGACAGCGTGAGCGGAGTGTTGGACGGAGGGTGCCATGACATGATTAAATCTAGTACACACTAGAAAAGTCAAGTCCGGGGATGTCGCCGGACAATTAGGTGAACACCCACGAATGAAGAAATCTGATCGCACCCGCCAAGACATCCTTGATGCAACTGCGTCTTCACTTTCGTCGGCTGGCTATACGGCAACGACCGTAAAATCGATTGCCGAAACTATCGGAATGCAGGATGCATCGATCTACTACCACTTCTCATCTAAAGATGAACTCGTTGGAGAAGTGCTCGATATTGGAACCGCCCGAGCGGTGACTGCAGTCGACCAAGCACTGGCTGAATTGCCGGACGCTCACGACCCGAGAGAAGCGCTGCGGGTTGCGATCATCGCTCATGCTGAAGCAGTTCTCGGAGGTGGCGACTACCCAAGAGCGAACGTTCGAACATTTGGTCAACTCCCACCGGACCTCACGCACCGGCACCGACAAGGTCACCGAAACTACGGCCAAATATGGACACAGCTCATCGATGACGGTGTTGAATCAGGAGCGCTGCGGGGAGACCTCAACCGTTCAGTCGCCCGGCTCATCATCATCGGCGCGCTGTGTTGGGCGATCGAATGGTTCGATGCCGCCGAGGAAGTATCCGCCGCAGATGTTGGGGAGCACGTCTTTCAGATGGTCGTGAATGGGCTCTCGGTTGGCGAGCACGAATCACCCGCCGTTTCGGTGTAGAGACAACGAATCAATTAGACACGGTCCAAAGGGGGAAGTTCTGATGTCGCTGTCACCGCAGTCGACCAATCTCGCTGAACTTGCGCGTTGGTCATGTGAAACATATTCAGAAGTCGTAGCAATTCGTGATGGAGACACATCGTTGACGTATGCCGAACTCGGCGAGGTGACGAAGAATGCAGCGGCCGCAATGATTGCTNCTGGAGTTGGCCCCGGAGATGTNGTTGCNATCTGGGCGCCGAACTGCTGGCAGTGGCTCGTGGCATCAATGGGNATCTCNCGCGCNGGTGCGGTAGTNCTNCCGGTNAACACACGGTTCAAAGGNGCAGAGGCCGCNCACGTGTTGAACACCGCTNANGCGCGCATCGTGTTCATCGTCGACGGGTTCCTCNACACNGATTACAGCGGNATGCTNGCNNCTCAAGANCTNCCNACNGTTCAACAGGTCATCGANCTGTCAACCTCNGCNTTNGANGATTTNTTAGCANCCGGTGACGAAGCNCTCTTCGACGAAGTTGAAGCNCGNACNGACGCAGTGNCCNATGACGANATCGGNGCNATCATGTTCACCTCGGGCACNACAGGGCACCCNAAGGGTGTGCTCGTTCGAGGTGGAGCGATGGTTCGCTCATTCAGCGGGTGGGGNGCCGCAATGGACGTGCGGANAGGTGANCCNTATCTCATCGTNAANCCNTACTTTCATGCATTCGGATTCAATGGCGGCATCGTCATGTGCNTNNTGTTNGGNGCAACAAACATTCCTTTCCCGGTGTANGANCCGGTCGCNGTGATGCAGATCATCGANCGCGAANAGGTNGCNATCTTTCCTGGCCCGCCAGCGCTCTATCAGGGCCTGCTCAACGATCCTGACCTCGACAACTACGACGTGTCATCACTTCGGGGCTGCATAACAGGTGCGGCGTCGATTCCGGTTGAGATGATCGAGGCGATGCGGACCCGACTCGGCTTCAAGGACATTTCAACCGCCTATGGCATGACGGAAACGTCGGGCATTGTGACGTACACCCTCAACGGTGACCCCGATGAACTCGTATCAAACACGTCTGGGTGCGTGATCGATGATGTTGAGGTTCGCATCGTCGACGAGGAAGGAAATGACGTGCCTTGCGGAGAGCCAGGGGAGTTGCTCGTTCGCGGATATCAGGTGACACCCGGTTATCTGCTCGGCGATGGCGGCATCACAAAAGCAACAGATGACGACGACTGGCTACATACCGGCGACGTCGTCGTGATGAATGAACTTGGTTACATCGACATCACCGATCGCATCAAAGATATGTACATCGTTGGTGGTTTCAACGCGTATCCGGCGGAGATCGAACGAATGATGGTCGAACATCCAGACATCGGAATGGCATCAGTCATCGGTGTGCCTGAGGCCCGGCTGGGCGAGGTTGGTGCTGCCTTCATCGTCCGAGCCCCTGGCAGTATCATCACCGAAGAGGCTGTCATCGCATGGTGCCGCGAGCAAATGGCGAACTATAAGGTTCCTCGGCATGTGTGGTTTGTCGACACCTTGCCACTTACCCCATCGAATAAGGTGCAGAAGCCGGTGCTTCGTGAATGGGCGGCTGAACGCATGCCGTGAGTTGCCGTTGGTGAATCCGACTCCGGGGCGTTTAACCCCTGCGAGTACCGTTCAGACCACATCGCATTAAGGGGGAATGACAATGGCAGGACGTGTAGCAGGCAAGGTCTCGATCGTGACCGGAGGTGCCTCTGGTATTGGTCGAGCATGCTCGATGTTGCTTGCAGCCGAGGGCTCAACGGTCGTGGTCACCGACATTCAAGACGAAGCCGGAGCAGCTGTCGTCGCAGAGATAGAAGCAGCTGGCGGATCGGCATCGTACCTCCATCACGACGTCACCTCTGAAGATGAATGGAAAGCCGTGGCGACATCTGTCATGGAGGCCCACGGTCGTATCGATGTGCTCGTCAACAACGCTGGCATCGGCATTGGTGGAAGCGTCCTCGACTTTGAACTCTCTGACTGGCAGCGGCAAATGGCGATCAATGTCGACGGTGTGTTCTTGGGAATGAAGCACTGCATTCCGGGCATGCGCGACACCGGTGGTGGCTCAATCATCAACATGTCATCGGTCGCCGGATTGAANGGCTCNCCACGCCTTGCNGGGTATCACGCCTCGAAGGGTGCCGTNCGNNTNATGACNAAGAGTGTCGCTCTTGAATGTGCCCGTGAACGCTGGAACGTCAGAGTGAATTCNGTGCANCCNGGGATCATCGAAACTCCGATCTGGGACACGGTCGGNGCCGCGTTAACACGATCAGANAANGCTTCAATNGATGTNGANTCGATGGCNCAGGTNGCNGTGCCNACCGGTGTGCTCGGNCAACCNACCGATATCGCAAANGGNGTGCTGTTCTTNGCNAGCGANGANTCGANCTACATGACNGGTAGCGAGGTTGTCATCGACGCCGGNATGTCGTGCTGACGNNTGACNAGTTGNTTGGCTGACGTTANNTCGACNCTCCGAGNCGACNGAGAGCGTTGTGGGTGACTTGCTCGACCGCTCGNTCGGTTCCTAANCCAAATGACCAGTCGGTAGTTCCGACGGTAATGACGGTGCCACCGTTTGCTCCGAACGGCCGTGTTTCTACTATCACGGCATTGCCGTGACGCACACGGCGTTTGTTCGCTTCATTGACTTCACCGTGAATGCGCTCGGCGATGAACTCCAAGTCACCCTGGTCGCTCAACGCAGAGATCGATTTCGGATAGTCGCCGACCCCAAGGTTCGATGACGGGCACATCGCAACAATTGTGTGGTCGGTTGGTGTGCCATCTTTGCCAGTACTAACCGGCAAATGTTCGTCGTCGAGCGCGATGTGGCAGCCAAGGGTCTCATATCCAACCACGCCATCACGAGCGCCGAGCACGTCGCCATACCGGAGGGAGGTGCCCTCAAGTAGCCAGTGGTCATCTCGGTAGACGATGAATCCACCGATGCCTCGAGCGTTCGCATTTCCAAACCGGTGGTATAAGCCCCACGCACTTCCGGCCCCAAGAATTGAGGCTTCTGGACGATTCACCAGTGGGTCTGCCCACATGCCCGACATTTCACTGGTGCGACCGTCAGTGAGTGCGGGATCTTCGGTATGGCCTTTGTACTTGAAACAAATCATCGACCCGATCTCGGTGAGGCGAACCTGCCAGAACATCGTGTTGCCAGAAAAACTCGTGAGATTGCCACCACGTTCGATGAACGCCTCAAGAGCGTTGCGTTGACCGGCCGACCAATACTCGTCGTGGCCAACCGAAACCACTAGGTCATAGCCATCAAGTATGCCGTCTACCTCGTCGAGATCTGACGAGGTCGCGTAGTCGAAGGTGTACCCAGCACCTTCGGCCCACTCAACGAAACGTCGCTCATGGATGAACCACCCAGATGAACCAATCGCAGCTGGCAGAGCGCGCTCGCCGCGGTAGTGCTGGTAGATCTCGCCGTCAGGATCGGGTTCCTCATCCCAGCGCACGGGGCGGGCCTTTCGATCATCTCGCTCTGATGCTTCGCGACACAGGAGGCCTCGTGTGAACGGACGGCGGAACGAGACCTCGTGGCCACCGGTGTAGAGCGAACACCCTCCCCATGTGTTGTAGGCGTTCCACGTGTTCGTGCCAAGAACAAAGAGTGCTTTTGCTTCAGGTTGAGTTGAGCGGACGACGACGCCGGCGTGGGCAATGTTTCTGCCCTCTGGCGCACCGAGAGCTGTCAACGTAATGAGGTGGAACCCGCTTTTCCACTCCTCGCTTGTTGGAATCTCGAGACTGACTGGCCAGTTACAGCCTTGGCTATCGGCATTTTCGGGGGCCGGGTGATAGGCGCCGGCTATGGGACTCGAAGAAGACCACACCACGTTGCGTGTCGCCCCCCAACGCTCAACGGTGACCGTGAATTCTGTCGACTTCGTTGAAACGTGAACGCCGATCGAGGACCCTGCCACCACACTGAGTGTTGAGCAGTAACCCTCGATGTCGTCATAGAACGTNAGGTCGTCAAGTGGTGCTGCCATGGGTCGATGGTATGCGTTGGGCGGTCGACTACTCGGACGCGAGCATGGGCCTCGCCAAGGTCTCGTTATCAGTCAGTCACGGCAGCGACAGGCTCACCCCACCACGTGGTGGTTGCCTTCAAGACATCAGCGCGCTCCATGCCATCTGCGCCAAACATCTCGACCTTTTGCGCTCGAGCGACGCCACGGTAGCGGGGCGCAATCTCGGTGAAGACAGGACCGGCGACATGGTCGCCTAACGCCTTCTGCGATGCGTATTGTTCGAACAACACACCCGACGTGCCATCTTCATTCACGTACCAGTCGTACATGAGAGTGCCAGGTTCGGCGCGGCTTGCAGCGGCCATTTCGGTGGCCATCGTCTCAAATTGCTCTCGGTCTTCAAATGACCAAAAAATGATGACAGTGACCCAACTTCGTTTCGCCATAAATCGAATCGTAGTTCGCTGCTGATCGCAATTAGATGTCGATGACGCCCGGGGGTGTTGGTCGGTTGTCATCGTGACGTGCGGTCGCAAATCGGCGAGCCCTTATTCGCCTCCTCAATTTCAGCAGCAGCCATATCACCACGATGCCGACGAGAGCTTCAGAAAACCCCGATGACCCTGACGGCAGGATTGCATCTCCAATCATTCGGGCAAACANCCACAGAACGAACCCAATGCCAAAGATTGCGAGAAATGGGAGCGCAGCAATGAGGCACCCGAGTGCCCGAGTGCGACCACCTACCTGAATCTGAAATCCATCCACTTCCTACACCCTAGGGGTCGTTGTGAGCATCTGCCGCGTGGCACGCTCATGTGATGGAAGCAGGGGATAACGGGGTTGCCGGATTCGACGTTGCAACTATCGACGCATGGTTGCCCTCGGTCAGCGGGGCAACCGGCCCGTTTACGTGGACTCGACTTGAGGGCGGTCATTCGAACCTCACTTACCTCATCGTTGACTCGGAAGGCCGCGAGTTTGTCATTCGTCGACCCCCACAGGGCGAGCTCCTGCCGAAAGCGCACGACATGTGGCGCGAATACCGCATCATTGACGGACTCTGGCCCACGCCTGTACCTGTGGCCGAACCAGTGTCGTATCAAGATGAACGGTCGTTGTGTGACGCCCATTTTTACGTCATGGGCAAAGTCGACGGCAATGCGCTATACACCGGTGAAGAAGTTGCTGCGCTACTTGATGTGTCAGCAAGGAAGCGGGCAGGGGAGTCATTTGTCGACACACTTGCGGCGTTGCACTCGATCGCTCCCGAAGATGTCGGACTCGGTGACCTCGGCCGCCCTGATGGCTACGTCGCCCGGCAGTTAAAAACCTGGTATGGATCGTGGACCGCATCAGTCGGTGATGCTGACTACGACGACCCCCGAACGCACAGTCTTCATGAATTGCTCTCGTCAAAAATTCCAGAACAAGGCGAAGGGCGAGTTGTTCACGGTGACTTTGGCCCACACAACTGCCTATTTCTGAGCGATGGTTCGTTGTCTGCGGTGCTCGACTGGGAAATCGCGACTTTGGGCGACCCGCTTGCTGATATCGCCTATTCGATCAATGCGTGGACTGAGCCCGGCGACAACATCGCTGAAGGTGTCGACGCTCCAACGGTGCTCGAAGGGTTCCCGAGCAGACAAGAACTGATGGAACGCTACGCAGCAGGGACCGGCGCAGACCTGTCCCTTATGCCGTACTACCGGGCCTTCAATTGGTTTAAGACCGCCTGCATCGTTCATGGCGTGTATGCCCGCTATCGGGCAGGAAAGAAAAGCACCGAGGGCGTCGACATGGACCTACTCCACACCCGCATCGGCATTGCACTCGATAATGCCGACACAATGGCTGCCGACATTCTTTAAGTCGTCACATCCGTCTGCGCATGCCGGAGCTCTCCAGCGTCCGCACGCGTTGGTGCGGGCGACTATGTTTTTCTCATGGGGGAAACACTTCGTATCGAAGAACTCGATGTGTGCTTTGGGGCTCACGTTCACGATGTTGCGTTAGGTTCGCTTAGTTCAACAACGTTCACGTCAATTCGTGAGGCACTCCTTGAGTACGGGTTCCTCGTCTTTCCAGGTCAACATATTTCGCTCGACGAACAAAACACATTCGCAGCGATGTTCGGCCCACTTGAGTTCCCGGCAGCAGCGATCACGAACATCGATGACAATGGCGAGGTGTTGAGCGACGAAGGCCATGACACCGTCAAGTCGATTCGGGGCAACGAGGGCTGGCATCACGACTCGACATATATGCCAGTGCAAGCGTTCGGCGCGGTGGTATCAGCCGAGGTAGTTCCGCCCGATAAGGCGCCAACCGGGTTCGCTGATATGCGGGCAGCATTCGCTGACCTCGACGACGACACAAAGACCATGTTGAGAGGTCTTACAGCAAAGCATTCGCTCTACTATTCGCAAGGGCGCTCGGGGTATCTGCCGACACCGAATGACGATGGCAGTTACGCAATGTACGGCTATCACGATAAGCCGGTGCCAGTGAGGCCAATGGTGAAGGTGCATCCTGAAACTGGCGTGGAGAATTTGCTCGTCGGTCGTCACGCCCACGAAGTGAGTGGCCTTTCAGAAGATGAGTCGGTTGCGCTTGTCGACCGTATTAACGAAGCTGCGTGCACCGACGATCGTGTGCATTACCACCAGTGGGAAGTTGGCGACGTCGTGGTGTGGGATAACCGGCGGCTCATGCATCGTGCGACCGAGTTCGATCTTTCAAATCCGCGTCGAATCTGGCATACCCGTATTGCGGGAAGCGACGAAACCGAACTCGCAGAAAACTACCGCTAGTTCACCGCTCGGTTTTTGTCACCCCAATACGGAACTCGAAGTTCAGTCTTTAAAATCTTGCCCGACGGGTTTCGGGGGAGGACGTCGATGCGGTCCACCGAAGTGGGGCACTTGTAGTGAGCAATTCGTGACCTGCAGTGGTTGATGATGTCTGACTCGGTCGGGTTGGTTCCCTCTCGAATGACCACGATTGCCTTTACGGTTTCGCCCCACTTTTCGCTCGGCACGCCGATGACGGCAGCATCGTCGAGATCGGGGTGGCTCATAAGTGCGTTCTCGACCTCTGCTGGGTAAATGTTTTCGCCGCCGGAGATGATCATGTCTTTCACCCGGTCGTGAATGTAGAGGTAGCCATCGAGGAGGTACCCGGCGTCACCTGTGCGGAACCACCCGATGCCATCTGCATTTTTTCCTTCAGGGAACACGAGAGCGGTTGCCTCAGGGTTCGCCCAATAACCCTCCATGTTCTGGCGGCTCTTAACCCAAATTTCGCCAACTTCCCCATCTGAAAGATCGGTCATCGTTTCTTCATCGACAATTCGAATTTCGACATCGCCCCATGCTTTCCCTGCCGATCGCAAAAGATGAGCGTTTCGCCCGCCTGGGTCATGGTCTGAGGCGGGGAGAGTGGTAATTCCGCCGGTGGTTTCGGTGAGGCCATAGGTCTGAACGAAGTCACAACCCATGAGGTTCATTGCGCCAACGAGTACCTCTTCGCTAATTGGAGACGCCCCGTAGACGACTGAGCGCACCGATGAGAAATCAGTGTTCTCTGCGCCGGGCACCGCCTGAACAAACTGGAGAACAGAAGGCACCAGCAAAATATTGGTGATGCGTTCGGAATCAATCAGTCGCAGAATTTCAGCAGGATCCACATCTCGAAGAATCACATTCGTGCCACCGAAGAAGAATGCGCAGACACCCCATCCGCTTCCGGCGATATGGAACAGAGGCATTGACACAAGGTTCACCGAGTCGCTATCGAACGACCATTCAACTCCAGAGTTGGGGAGCATGCCAGAGTCAGGGAGCATGCCGAACAAGTTTCGATTCGAGATTTCAACGCCCTTAGGAAGCCCGGTAGTGCCCGAGGTGTATAACTGATAACAGATATCTTCTGGAGCGACATCGATGTTAGGGAACTCAGGCTCGAATGAATTCACCCACTCATCCCACGTTGGGTAGCCGGTGTCTCCGGGGTCGCCAAGCACGATCACAGTTGTCGTCGATGGAAGATTCATCTGCGCAAGATGACCGAGGAACTCTTCGCCGATTAGTAGCACTCTGGCGCCCGCATTGTTCAAGATGTACTCCATCTCTGGTGCGGCGAGACGCCAGTTCACAGCAACAGTGACGGCATTGACCAAGCCTGCGCCGAAGAGGAACGGAAAATACTCTCGGGAACTTCTGTCAAGAAACGCAACGCGGTTTTGCTGTTCAACCCCAGCGTTTAGCAATCCTTGAGCAGCCCTGCGGGACAGGTCTCTCAAATCTCGATACGTCCAAGTTGCTCCCTCTTGGATAATCGCAGCTTTGTCTGGAAATGTTTCCGCGTGCTGTTCAACGATGTCGCCAAGCGATGTGATCATTATTCCCCCCAAGTATTGGCTCTAATCGAGGACCAAAACTGATCCAGACCCTAGCCGTTATTCAAGGCGAAAGGTTTGTTGACAGGGGGGCAGAACGAACTTCCGTCAGCAGACGGAATCTTCAGGTTTCGGAACGGACAAGCCGAACAACGGCCGTGCCTTTAGTCCAACCCAAGTTCCAATGAGTGCGAACAGTGCCCAGACCCACCCGTGCAAACTTGCCGACGCAATTCCTGAGAAGTAGGCGCCAATATTGCATCCAAAGGCGAAGGCGGCACCGTAGCCCATCAGCGCTCCGCCAATTAAGCCCGCAGCGATGTGCTGGCGAGGCACCTTGCGGACGAGGGCAAATGATCCTGCCGCAGCTGAGGCAGCAAGAGCCCCGATGATGATTCCGATGTTCAACACAGTTGTTGTATCGGTAAAGAGCTGAGAGTCCAGTCCGGCACGGCCATCCCAATACGACCAGGTGGACACATCTACTCCCGCTCCGTCAAGGATTTTCGATGCCCAGAGGCGGAAGGCGGAAGTCACGCCCCATGGTCGACCTGAAACAGCTAGCACGACAACGTTCAAAAAACCGAGTGCGATTGCGCCGACCCACAGAGGCCAGGAACCACGTAAAAAACGTGCTGGACCAGTCGCCACTGGAGCGGGCTCAATTTGTGGTGGCCGACGTCGGCGAATCACCTGCTCTACGCCAAGCGCCACTACCGCGAGGATTGCCACAAGCACGATGGTTCCGCCCACCGCTCCAATGTCGGCTGTGAAACTGAACGGATCGGCTAATTTTACGAACCCATTGCCTGCCGACGACCAGAAACCGCTGTGTGCGACACCTACGCCAGAGCCTGCGACAAACCCAATCAAAGTGACAAGGACTCCGATGTGGCCAGATCCAGTTGCATAAAGAGTTCCTGATGCGCAGGAGCCACCAAGTTGCATTCCAAGTCCGAACAGGAACGACCCAATTAGTAAGCCAAGAGTGATCGGCGCCACGTATCCGGCTGGCTGGCTGTCAAAGAATCCATTGCCATTCGAAATAACAATGGAAAAACCAACAACCGCAACTGCCAGCATCAGCATGTGGGCTTGGAGGGCTCGTCCTTGGCCGACAGAAATTAACTGTCGCCATGCCGAGGTGAACCCGAACCGCGAATGGAACAAAGTCACGCCAAGTAACAGTCCGAGAATGGCCTTGACCACAGTTGCAGAGTCCTGATTTGACCCGGCGAAGATCAAGAACGCAAGGGCAAGGATCCCGCTGGTCGCCACGGCTGCTTTTTGAGCGGGCGGCATCGTGTTGTCGCGTTGTTGAGATTCGGGTGTGGATGCCTCTGGGGTAATGGTGGACATAGGACGCTCCTAGGACGAAAATGAATAAACATGATCATAATAGTCAGGTATTAGAAAATTACTCCAGTTGTCAGCTCAAATTTTGGGTTCGGGAGGGCATTTGTCTTGAATCCCGCCGTGATCATTCATCTCTTTAAGTCGAGAAAATTTGAGTTTGGTGCGCTTAATCCAAATCAGATGGGTCGGATCGTCCTAAAACCACGTGGGGTTTACTTGTCATGAGAAGCGTGGTTCGATGCGCGTAATCATTGATGGTCGCCGTGGTGAAAGAGACGAACGCAGTCCTAGACCACAACTTTCAGTCGAGACATCACAATTAGAAAGGATGGAGGCACGGCAAATGCCAAAAGGTTCGGTCTAGCGATTCTTCCAATCGGGAATGTTGCCCGAAAGGAAGCCACTCATTGCGGCTTTCGAGTCCTCAGTCTGGAGAGCAAGAATTTGGGTTCGATTTTCGATATCAATGCCCGCCCGTATTGATGGTGTCTCAAGGTTTGACCACAGCACCTCTTTCGTCATCCATATACCGAAGGGACTGTTGGCTGCAATCTCCTCTGCGACACCGAGCGCAGTATCCATCAAGTTCTCAGGTGGCACTGATCGACTTACAATTCCGAGACGTTCAGCCTCGGCCGCATCGATAACTCTTCCCGTGTAGATGAGCTCCCATGCCCTTGAGACACCGATGAGGCGTGGGAGTGTCCAACTCACACCAATATCGCAACCAGAAACTCCAAGTCGAATAAAAGCTGTGCCGAACTTCGCATTGTCGCTGCAGTAACGGATATCGCTTGCGCATGCCCACGCAAAGCCGCCACCGGCAGCTGCCCCGTTGATTGCAGCGATAATCGGTTGACGGATAGATCGCATCTTGTGAACAATCTCAGTAATGTGTTGTGCCACTGCCATTCCCTGTTGCGGTGCTCCGAAGGATTCGGTACCAGGAATGGTTCCATAACCTTTGAGGTCAAGCCCGGCGCAGAACGCTCGACCTGCTCCAGTCAACACGACAGCCCTGCAATCATGATCAGCGTGAACGGTTGAAAGCGCATCGTGGAGAGCATCGACAAGACCGATGGTCAAGGTGTTCATGTCGTCGGGGCGGTTCAACGTAATTCGCGAAATTCCTGGTTTTGGTTGGTCGAGAAGAATGGGGTCGCTCATCTGCAGATCCTCGCAGGAAACGACGATGGTTCTCGATTCAGACAGTTCTGAGCAGGAGGTGTCGTGAGAGATTCAGTGGGTTAGCCTCACAACCATCTTGGTCGCCAATGAACCAAGACCTACGAAAGTGAGTACCCCGATATGCCAAAAGGCACCGTGAAGTTCTTCAATGATCAGAAGGGCTTCGGGTTTATAAGCCGCGACGGCCAGGAAGACCTGTTCGTTCACTTCTCAAACATCATCGGCTCCGGTCGTCGTACCTTGGTTGATGGTCAAGAGGTTGAGTTCGAGGTGGGCGAAGGACGCAAAGGTCCCGAGGCCATCGACGTCAAAGCTGTCTGACCGATCCAGAAACGTGTCTTCGGGGTGACCCGAAAGATCGATTGAAGGTCCGCCCTTTTGGGCGGACCTTTTCACATGTGGGTGCCGTGTGGCTGTGGCGCTGACAGACTGTCGCCGTGCGTGTCACTTTCGCTACCGCTGAATACAGCCCGATCGCGACGGTCGGCGGTCTAGCCGCTGCATCAGCAGGACTCGTCGACGCACTGCGCCGAAGCGGAATTGATGTTGACGTCGTGCTTCCCGACTACACCTCAAGAGATAAAGGCATCATCGAAACCGTTGAACTTCACGTCCCTTTGTGGGCTGGCCCCGCCACCGCAAAGAAGATCAAGCATCGCCAGGCTGGTGAAATCACCCTCATCGATGCTCCGGGGCTCGCGAAAAGCCACCCATATCTTCAACCAGATGGAAACGGCTGGCTTGATAACACCGACCGTTTCATGCGCTTTAGCGCCGCCGTTGCGGCCTTTGTGCGTCACACGTCACCTGACGTTGTACACCTCAACGACTGGCACACCGCCACTGCGCTCGCTGATCTTGATCCCACCCCGCCGTCAGTGCTCTCACTGCACAACCTCGCACACCAAGGTGCCGCTGGACGCGAATGGCTTGACCTCATTGGACCGAAAAGTGATCACTACGAATGGTGGGATGGGATCAACCCGCTCGCAGGAGCAATCGCCCTCGCCGACCACGTCGTCGCCGTGTCGCCGCATCACGCAACGGAAATTGTTGAAGATGGCAACGGATTCGGTCTTGATGGCGCACTTCAGGCCAAAGGGTTGGCTCTCACAGGCATTCTCAATGGCATCGACACCACGGTGTGGAATCCCGAACATGACAGGTGTTTACCGGCAGCATTTTCAGCCGCAGATCTCAATGGAAAAATCCTGAATAGAGAGCACCTCGTCAACGAGTTAGGTCTCACCGATGACGATTCGCTCCTCGCAGTAGCGGTGACGCGGCTTACTGACCAAAAAGGCATCGACCTTTTGCTTCCCCTCATCAACCTTCTCGATGAGATACCACTTCGACTTGCAGTGCTTGGTTCAGGCGACCGCATCCTCAGCGAACAACTCGCCGCAGCGGCCAACGACGCCGATCGTTTCACCTTCGTCGACGGGTATGACGAGGACCTGTCACACCGACTTATCGCCGCAGGCGACCTGTTTCTGATGCCAAGTCGTTTCGAACCATGCGGACTCACCCAGATGCAAGCAATGCGTTACGGAACAATCCCGATTGTGACACCCGTAGGCGGACTCGTTGACACCGTCGTTGATCTCGATACCCAACCCCGAGTGGGACGGGGTTTCGTGATGAACGACGTCAGCTCGACAGCGCTGATCTCGGCTGTGCATCGAGCTGTGCGGAAATGTAGGGGAAAGCAGCTCGAAAACATTCGTACTCGCATCATGAGCGTCGATTGGTCATGGGATGCCCCGGCGAAAGAGTTCATCAAGATTTACCAACAAATTTCCCGTTGACCTTTACCTCGACCGTTACGCTCAATGCCAATGGCATACGAACCAAAGGTGCTCGTCATAGTGTTGGCCGGCGGCGAGGGCAAACGACTGTTGCCCCTCACCAACGACAGAGCGAAGCCAGCCGTGCCTTTTGGAGGAACTTACCGAATCATCGATTTCGCGCTGTCAAACTTTGCGAATGCGCGTTACCTAAAAATTGTCGTCCTTACGCAATACAAAAGCCACAGTCTCGACCGCCACATTTCTCAGACCTGGCGNTTCTCCACCCTGCTCGACAACTACGTGACCCCCGTGCCAGCACAGATGCGACGAGGCCCACAATGGTTTCAAGGCTCAGCCGATGCGATCTANCAAAACCTCAACCTCATCTACGACGAGCGACCCGANTATGTCGCAGTGTTCGGAGCAGATCACATCTATCGNATGGATCCGCGCCAAATGGTCGACCAGCACATCGCCTCTGGAGCAGGTGTCACCGTGGCCGCAATTCCTGTCAACCGTGATGAAGCCCACCAGCTCGGTGTCATAGAAGCCGACGAGAGTGGCCTCATTAAGGCATTCCACGAGAAGTCAGACAATCCGCCGGGAATGCCTGGCGATGATACCCGGTGCCTCGCCAGCATGGGCAACTACGTGTTCAACACCCAAACCCTGATCGATATCGTCACGCCAAACGAAGAGTCACCGCTCATCGANATGGGCGGAGATGTCATTCCGGCCCTCACTGCCCAAGGGCAAGCANACGTGTACGACTTTAGTACCAACGTCGTGCCAGGCCAGGATGAACGCGAACGCGGCTACTGGCGAGACGTCGGAACCCTTGACGCGTTGTACGACGCGAATATGGATCTCATTGCGCCAGTGCCAGTGTTCAACCTCTACAACCAGCAGTGGCCGGTATACACCTACAGAAAGGCGCTACCTCCCGCAAAAGTGTCACGTGGAAGCGTGGGAGAGCCGGCATTTGTTGATGGCAGTCTTTTGTGTCAGGGGTCCGTCATCTCGGGCGCCCATGTTGAACGCTCAATTGTGTCGCCAAGCGTGTTTATCGACCACGACGCTCATGTCACTGACTCGATCTTGAACGAAGGTGTGCAAGTGGGCGCAGGTGCCCAACTCAACAAGTGCATCGTTGACAAAAACGTTGTGATTCCCCCAAATGAACGAATTGGCTTCGACCATGAACTTGATCGNCAGCGGTATCACGTGTCAGAGCACGGCATCGTNGTCATTCAAAAAGAACAGCGCTTCNACTGANGNGTCCCAGNGANTTCAGAAACGCTTCGAGACGCGAAGCATGAGGATGCCGCCAACTGCCATTGCGATGGCAGTTATCGTCCACATCATCGGATAGCCGGAGCGTTCAATGATCGCTCCCGCCGTGAGNGGTGCAATAAAAACACCGAGATACACGCCGGTTTGAGTAACGCCCGTCGCCGAAGCAGCANTCCCCTCGTTGACTCGAACAACTCCAAAGTTCAAAAAGACCGGCCAAATCCAGCCCCCAGAGAACGCAACAACTGTTGCGATGATGTGAATCGTGGCACTTCGACCCGTGAGCCCAATCGCTCCAATAGCGCCACCGAACACCATGACACCAGCAATCACAAACGGGTGCCACGACATCCGGTCAAGTCGCATCCCCCAGCCAACACGAATGGCAATGCCGAGCGCAGCCCCAATCGACAGCATGAGGCCTGCAGTGCCTTTTCCAAGACCAGCGTCAACACCAGACTCAACCACCCACGCATTGAGAGCCCCNGCACCAAACGACAAAAACATGGCGGCCACTCCTGCAATGACCAGAGCATTCAACGGTGATTGAGATGGAGCCTTCTCCGTGGTGGGCTGCGGCGCTGAACTCGAAATGGTCTGCTGNACCCCAACAACCGCAATGAGAGCAACCGCCGCCGCACCGACGAACGCCCAACGCCACCCGAGCGTCAGCGCAATCACGGGGACGGCGAGCCCACTCAACATAGAAGCTGCTGGCATGCCTGATTGTTTGACCGCAAGTGCAAGACCTAACCGAGGAAGTCCTGCTTGCGCAAGCCCAAGGTTGACCGCCGTCTGGGCGGCAGCATTGCAAAGCCCTGCGATCGCAAGAAACGCAATGAGGTACCCAAATTCGTTTGCAAACAGCGCAATGCAAAGGTCAACTACCGCCGCACCGAGAAGAGCAAGNGTGAGTTGACGACGTGGTCCGATGACTTGGGCGAGCCGACCGAGCACGATCGAACCTGCAGTTGCCGCAAGGAAATACGTACTCATTGCCCAGCCGTAACGGCCCTCGGCAACACCAAACTCACCTCTGATCTGGACCGATAATCCGCCAACCAGAAAACCCGGAAGAGCAACCGATACCGCAGCAGCGATCGCAACAGCAATTACCGTATTAGGGGAATGCGACGACCGCCTCATGGGCAACCCGGGGCGCAAACATTTCGCAGATGCATCGGTGAAATCGTCTCTTCTCAGCTTCCTGCGAGTGCAGCAACCACCGGAGCGAACGCTTCGGCTTCATCAGGCCCAACGATGACATAGCTGAATCCCCAGCGTTCACGACGGGCAATGAGATCTTCAGCAAGCTTTGATGGTGGGCCAACGAGCGCGAACGGTGACTCAGCGATCACCGAAGTTGGTGACCCAGTGAACGCTGCGATCCCCTCAAGTGCAGCATCGACATCTTCAGTCACCGACACAAGGAATGCTCGAATATTCATCTCAATATGACCGAGACGGTCACCTGCGGCAACACGCACAATGTCGACTTTCTCATCAGTCGCCTCAGCTGTCATTGAGTCGAACGTCGACTGGTCAACTGCGCCCGAAGTCAACGTTGCGTTAATGCCAACAATGTCGGCTTGTTGCGCCGCAATCTTCAGCATGCGCGGACCTCCACCGCCGATCAGCACCGGAGGGCAGGGGCTCTGAATTGGTTTCGGAAAGCCGTCATAGTCAGAAATGGTGTAGTGCTCACCTTCGTAAGAAAACGCGCCCTCGCCCATTGCGCTACGAATGATGTCAAGACCCTCCATGAAACGATCGATGCGCACGCCCGGACGATCGTACGGAATCCCGGACCGTTCATAGTCGGTTGCCATCCAGCCAGCACCAAGGCCGATATCGAGACGCCCACCGGAAAGCACATCGATGGTCGCTAACTCTTTTGCAAGCACCACTGGATGCTTGTAATCGTTATCGAAGACGAGTGCCCCGACACGAATGGTTGACGTCGCATCGGCAACAGCCTGCAAAGCAGGGATCGGTGCGAGTTGCTCATCAAAATGATCTGGCATCGTCACGGCGGCATAGCCGAGCTCTTCGTAGCGGCGGGCATTCGTAACCCATGATGCAGCATCGTCACCATTACGAACTTGAACACCGAACCGAAAGGGACGTAGAGGCATCGTCATACGAGTTGTCTATCGCCTAGGAGACAAGATCTGCGAATTCGCTTAGTCGCTTGAACCTTGGCAATCCAGATCCCGTCACATCCAATCAGAGAACGGGTTGTGAGCAATCTCCCACAAGTGTCCGTCGAGGTCAGCCACATAACCCGAATAACCTCCCCACGGAGTTCGTCCAGGGTGCTTCACAACAGTGGCTCCAGCCTCAAGGAATTCTTGGAAGACTCGGTCGACATCCTGCGGAGATGGCTCGTTATGGGCCAGGCTCTGCCCTCGGAAACCTGAGCCATGAGACGCCGGCAAACCTGCGTCATCTGCGAGATCATCCCATCCGAACAGCCCAAGAACCACGCCCTCAAGTTCGAAAAATGCAATCTTTCCCTAGTCACTCGAGGCGGTCCACCCGTGGCACTCATAGAACGCTCTGGCCCGATCAACATCTCGCACACCCAGTGTGACCAGAGAAACCTTTGGCTTCACTGCCATTGATTACCGAGCCTGACCGTTGTTTGGGAACCCATGACGGAACACCGAAGCGGCAGGTCATTACGCTCAATGGGGTGGAAAGATCGGGATGGGCGGTGCGACTTGGTGTCATCATCGTTTCGGGCGCGTTGCTGATTACCGCAGTCACTATCGGCATCGCTCCGCGGCTATGGCGAATTGCGAATGCTCATTCAGAAGAGCCGGTGCCGCTGCCCGACTTCATTCCGCTTTCGCAACGCAGCTATGTCTACGACGCCGCAGGAAACGAAATTGCGGTTTATGAACTCGAGAACATACAGCCCGTCTCGTTTAGCGACATTCCAGAGCACGTCATTCAGGCATTTGTAGCTGTCGAAGACAACGAATTTTGGGTTCATCACGGCGTTAATGCGCGGTCGTTCATTCGAGCTCTGCTGTCGAACTTCGCGTCTGATGCTCCTCGTCAAGGGGCTTCAACGATCACTATGCAAGTTGTCAAGAATGATTTCATGGCTGGGTTTGAGCGCAACGGTCGTTACAAACTGCTACAACTCACTTACGCAGTGCGGCTTGAGAAAGAACGCTCGAAAGAAGAAATCATGGAGCGCTATCTGAACACTGTGTTCTTCGGAAATAACTCTTATGGAATTGCAGCTGCTGCCGAAACGTATTTTGGGAAATTTGTCCACGAACTCACTTTCCCGGAATCAGCCTTTCTTGCTGGACTTGTGCGTGCCCCCACCAGCTACGACCCGATCAATCGCCCTGAACGAAGCCGTGCCCGCTTTGCCCAGGTAGTTGATCGACTCGTTGAAGATGAGTTGCTCACTGAAGACGAAGCCATCGAAGTGTCTGAAACATTTGTTATTCCAGAACGTGTGAACCAGATTCCAACACGAGATGTCGAACGAACTTACTTTTCAGAAACAGTCCGAGATCTGCTCCTTAATGGCTCTGACATTCTCGGTGACACCTACGAAGAGCGCTATACGGCTTTATACCGCGGGGGCCTTCGTATCTACACAACTCTTGACCCCGACCTTCAAACTGCAGCAGAAACCGCACGAAACGAGTTACCTGACACCACCGAGGGCTTCGACGCTGCATTGACCTCCATTGAAAATGAAACAGGAGCGGTGCGCGCACTCGTAGGAGGGCGAGGTTTCGTCCCGAAACAGAATGAGGTCAACCTTGCACTGGCACCGAGCCAGACAGGCTCGAGCATCAAAATTTTTATTCTTGCTGCGGCTATTCAGGCTGGGGCCCAACCCAATGACGTCATTGATGGAACGCGCCCGTGTGTGCTTCCCAACCCTGGAGACAACCTTGAACCCGAGTTCATCATTACAGATGGTGTTAGCGGTGGCATTGCGACACTCGCCGAGCACACTTACCGTTCGATAAATTGCGCGTTTGCTCGGTTGTCGCAAATTGTGGGTCTCGATCGAGTTGTTGACACGACCTACCGAATGGCTGCGTCTGACTTCTTGCGTCCAGACCTACCCGAAAGTGTGAGAGAACCGTTGAGACCGTATGCGAGTTTTGCAACTGGAGCGAACGAAATGAGCACCCTCGATATGGCCGCAGGAATGCAGTCAATTGCGAATGAAGGTGTTCACCACGAGCCGTACTTCATCGAGAAAGTTGATGACTCTGAGGGTCGTCGCCTCTACACCCATCAAAGCGACCCCGAACGAGTACTCGAGAGCGGGGCTGCACTCACCACCATCGACACGATGAAAGCGACTCTCTCCACTGGTACGGCTCGCCGCGAACTCGCAGAATTTGCGCAACTTATTCCGGCGGCCGGCAAGACTGGCACTCAGCAAAACAACTACGCCGCATGGTTTGTTGGGGCGTCAACCCATCTTTCAACCGCAGTCATGGTGCGAGATCCTGACCGGTACACCTCAATGGTGAACATCCCAGAGTTCGTCGAGGCAGGCGTGCCGCTAGTTCGAGGCGGAACTTTCCCTGCTCGAATCTGGGGGACCTACATGCAATCTGCTCATTCTGGTGTCACCGTCACCGATTGGCCGGCGCCACCGACACTTAGGGGTCCTGCTGAACGACTGTATTTGCCGGGTACCGAATGCCCATCAATCATTGTTGGTTTCGAGACACCAACGACTACGACAACTACTCCCGATGCACCCGAAGAGGTACTGGATTCTGAGCCAATAGAGCCTGTTCCGATACTTGAAGAGGTTCTCACAGGAACAACGATTGCCCCGGGAGTGATCGATCCGTACGCCGAGATGCCATCGGTACCTGCGGACGCGTATGTTGTTCCATGTGAGTGACGCCGAATCCGCTTCCGATGCTTNGAACAANGTTGGACAGATACTTCTNNAACTGCAGGGTCTCGACACTGCAGCAGATCAAGCNCAACACCGGAAAGCCAATCTTGCNGAACGGGAGACNTTGAAATCTGTGGCGGAGTCTGTCATNGCGTGGGAGAAGCGCTGCACTGAACTCACAGCATTTATTTCGGGCGCCGAAGATGCAATTGCTCGCGCAGAACAGCAGTCGGGTGAGATTGATGCGAAACGCTNACGACTGCAGGAGCAACTCAAGACGGTCATTGCACCGCGTGAAGCTGAAGCCCTGCAGNACGAGATTGCGGTCCTCGATGAGGAGCGATCAACTCTCGANGAAGAAGCGCTCATCAGGATGGATGAGCANTCGTCGGCTGAAGATGAGTTGTCTGCGTTGCANGCGCAGGAGGCCGACCTGCGGGAAAAGGCATCTGCTGCGACGACGGTCTTAACTGAGGTGGAGACAGCCATTGACGCTGGACTCGCTGACATCGGCACACAACGAGAGCAACTCGTCTCTTCACTTCCTGAGGCGCTCGTCGATCGATACCAACATGTGCGTGCCAAACTAGGTGTTGCCGCGGCGATGCTCACCGGCAGCCAGTGCGAGGGATGCCACCTCGACCTTTCCCCAGCGGAAGTNGACGACGTCCGGCGCTCACCGGCAGACGCCATCCCTGACTGCCCACAATGCGGCCGATTGCTTGTGCGCTGATGCTGTTCTGGTATGCNGCCACCGCAGTGCTNGTCATTCACTACGTCTTCACCGACCCTCAATTCGACTATCGAATGTTGATCATCGGTTCAACTGTCCCTGTGATTGGAGACATCACTGGAGGGTGGCTAACAGCACTCAACTCGATCACCATCGCAGTAGCTGCGCTCATTGGAGTGATGGCGATGACCATCGGTCGTCGACCGAGACGCCGCTTCCTCTTGGGACTACCCATCGGGTTCCTGCTGCATTCGGTATTCGGAGCCTCATGGGCCACAAACAAAGTGTTCTGGTGGCCATTCGGAGGACTCGATCTCGGCACATCTGATGCCGCCATATTGAGCCGAGGTGTCACACCTCTTTTGCTCGAGATCGTCGGCGTTGGGTTAACGGTCTGGATCATGAAGAGAAACCAACTGCAATCGTGGGAACAGCTGCGATCGTGGACTCGAGACGGAAAGCTGACCTTTCGATGATCATCTTGGTGCGCCACGGCAGAACTGAACTCAATAGATCGCGCTGTTTACAAGGACGCGTCGACGCAACACTTGACGAAGTAGGGGAGCAGCAAGCCGACACGGTCGGCACCTATCTGGCATCTGACCTCCAGGTATCACGCATCATTTCAAGCCCTTTGCAACGGGCTCAACAAACAGCATCGCGAATTGCCCAGNAGTTCGAAATCGGGTCGGTTGATATTGATGACCGTTGGATCGAAATCGACTACGGCATCTACGACGGACTGCCACTTGGAGACGTGCCGGGTGATGTTTGGAATTCGTGGCGCACCGATCCTGAATTCACTCCTGACGGGGGTGAGAGTTTCGCGACTCTTCACCAACGAGTGCACGCAGCTTGTGGAGCACTCATTGAAGAAGCAGCAACGAACGACGTCATCGTGGTTTCGCATGTGTCACCGATGAAGTCAGCGTCCGCCTGGGCGCTAGGAGCCAACCCCTCCGTGTCGCACCGATCGCGTCTCGATCAAGCCGCAATTTGTCGCATTGACACCTCGGGCGCACTGCCGGTTCTCGTCACGTTTAACGAGACCCCGTAAGAGTTACCCGCGTTCGTAACGAGGGGTGTCATCGGGGAGACGGGCGCTGAAAAGCGAAAGCACTTCACCTGGCTCGGCATGTCGGCCGGTATCGGCTTTCGAGTACAGCATCTCGTCGTTCACGATGACGTCAAAGACTCCAGCTGACCCTGTGATCAGCGTGAGTTCATCGATGAGATGTTGATAGTTGTGGATGAGATCGTGGGCCACGCTCACGGCGCGGTCTGAATAGTCTCAAGGCACGCAATANGTAATAGAGATGCGGTATTTCTGCATGACTCTGACCGTAGCAAGAACCATACGATCAAGGAGATGATGAGGTTGCGACGGGGAGTTGACCTGTAAGCGGGATCCTGTGACGCCGAAGCGCCGGTGACCATCCATCTACGCGGCCTACCCGGGAGTGTTGAGCGGGCCACTCACTCCCTGCTTGGCCTTGCTCCGGAAGGGGTTTGCCAAGCCACACAGATCGCTCTGTGTGCTGGTGCGCTCTTACCGCACCGTTTCAGCCTTGCCTNTGGTCGGTTACCCNACCCATCGGCGGTCTGTTCTCTGTTGCACTATCCGTTAGGTCGCCCCAACCTGGCTCTCACCAGCATCCTGCCCTGTGAAGTCCCGACTTTCCTCGACCCAGTCGTTGCTGAGCCGCGGCCACCCGTTCAACTCCCCGTCAGCGGAGAGTCTAGGACCGTTAATCAACGACCGCGTTTGTCCGGCAATGTTGACAACCGCCGTCAGCCGAAGCCGGCTACCAGCATTACGTAAAGAGTTCGCCCAAGGGTTCAGCAGGACATGTATTCGTAGACGAAGGTGTTCTCTGCTGGAGTTTGAAGAAGAAGTGAGTAGCGAGCACCCTCATCATCAACGTCACCCGCAACTAGAAGAATCTGTCCAACTTGCCCAAAGGTTGCAGGAACCGCATAGCCGATCGGGAACCCCTCATCAGTCGTCTCCGCTGCATCGGGGCTGATATCTGGCCCAAAGTAGCCGTATTTTGCGGAGCTGATCTGCGTTGCAAGTAGCGCCGAACGGCGAGATGCCGACGCTCCAAGACTCATCAGCCCTTGGCGATGTTCCGGGGTCTCCGCAAGACCAACGAGATGCTGATACGAGTGCGCGAGCATAGTCTCGAACGCGTGCGCCACGTTGCGGGCATCACGACGGCTGTCATCTGACGAATCAACTGCGGCAATCACCGGGTTGACGAAACGGTTCCGCACCCATTGGTTCTCACATGCAAAGGGCTCGCCTCCCGCCGCAGCAATGTGTTCGCCGAGCACACCCGAAGCGGCAACATGGTCGCTCACGAATCGGTCGACGTACGTCTGTTGAGATTCTGAGAAATGGCCGGAAGCAATTAGCGCTGACAGCAATTCGACTAAGGAGTGTTCAAGTGATTGCATTGTCCGCAAGTACACAACATCGTTGACGATGCCTTCTGGAAGCTCGGTTTCGCTCTGAGCGAGTCCTACGCGGCCGGGAGCCGTATCGCCACCAAAATCAGCAGCGCACGCCGAGAGAAATGCGCCAAGGCCAAGGGTGAGACCGCCACGACGAATTAAGGTCCGGCGATCGAAATCGTTGTTCTTTGGAGAAGTTGGAGTAGTCATCTCGGTGCCTCTCACGCTTCGATCGGCTGCGCCGAGTTAGTCAATGTCATTGTTACGTCACTTCCACTACCGAGTACATCAGCTAGCACGACACAGTGGCGTGATTCTGCTGAGGCGATTGAGGCAATGACTTCAGCAGAGCCGGCGTCCGATAATTTGCCGAGCAACTCGATATGAGTGGCTGCCGCAATCGACTCAAGCTCATAAGCCGTCATGGCACGGTCAGCGCCTCGCATCGCTGCCCGGTACGACCCGAAGACGTCTTCGTTGCGCTCATTGGCACTGAGGCCAGCAAATCCGGCAATGGCTTGGGCGAACGATTCGTGACTGTCGGCCATGACCGTCCAGGCAGCCGAGCCCTTGTCGACTTGCAGAGCTTCATCGTAGAGGTCGTGAAGAGAGAGTTCTATTCGTTGAGCGAACTTGAGAAGATCGAGTTCGGTTGACGAGAGGCCTGCCGCAGAGGCGGAGCGTCCGCCGATCATCGTCATTGCCAGCGCTGCTGAACCTCCCGCAAGCAACTTGCGTCGGAAATCAGTCTCGTTGAGTTGTGGGGACTCGTCCCGGGTACTCGTCACGGGGCTACCTTTCTTAACTTTGTGGTCACAGCGGAAAGTTCCAGAAGAAAGTTCCTCGCAGAGTCTATCTCTGCGTGTCCCCGAAGGCTTTATTTCGTTGCTGTCCCTCACCCACCAGGACGGAGGTTCGTCTCAGGGGCTGTGGGCACGAGCCCCACGCTGTCGGTTGGCTGGGCGTAGAGAATTTGACATTGGGCGAAGGCCAATGGATTTGGGGGCCGCAACGGGCGAGGTCTGGTACTTTTCGAGAATGAAAATGACCAGATTTATTGCGGCTTTGATGGTTCCATTTGTCTTGGCGGGATGTTACGAGATTTCAATGGACTTCAATGTCAACGACGATGGCTCAGGCACCTATGAACTGGGTCTCGAAGTCGACTTAGATGCAGTCACCGCACTTCTCGCAGAGGAGGGTGACGATATCGACCCGACATCGATATGCGATGACATGCTGAGCGACGCTGGCGGAGACGAACTTGCTGGCGGCAGCGCCGAAACACAGGTTGAAAACGATGGCACGGTTTGTCGCCAGATCATCACTGGATCTTGGGATGCAGGCGCCGCTGAACTCGTTGAAGACAGTGCTGAAGATCTCACTCTCTCCCAAGTCGGCGACGGCTGGCGCTTCGAGTTCAACTTGGAGAGTCTTACATCTGACCTCGGTGATGACGAAGAGATGGATCCGGCAATGCTCGCCCTAATGGGTGTTGAGATCAATTATGCGTTGGCTGTGACACTCCCAGGGTCGATTACAGCACACAATGGAGAAGTAGCAGGAAGCACCGTTTCGTGGAGCGTCAATCTGCTCGACCCTCCAGAAGAAGAAGTGTTCTTCGTGCAGTCATCACAAGGAGGCTCAAGCAGTTCCACCGTGGTGATCATCATCATCGCTCTCGTGCTGCTCGCTGGGGTCTCCATATTTTTGCTTCGTCGGAAGACCAATGCGGCGGAGACACCAGAAACTGAGACTTCGGATGTTGAGACCGCTGAAGTAGCGGATTCAGGGGGAGAGACGTCAACTGAATGACTCCGTCGAGAGATAAATGACAGCCCTCGACGGGGGGGGTGAGCCGCGGAGCAACGATTTAGAAGTCGAGGCTCGAAAGCTCTGGAATCCAACCACGTGATCGAGATGACGCCTGCTCCCAACGCGAGCGAGCGTCGACGCGGTCAAACGAGTCATCAGGGTGCACTATGACCTGAGGGTCCCACATTTCTGCAGTGTCGACAACGGTCGACATCTCATGTGTTCCAACGAGAGCCAGCCGGCCCGCCCCAACGGTGGTGCCTTCGGTGTGGGGCGACACCTCGACTGTGAGTCCGGTGAAGTCCGCGAGAGCCTGAACAAAGAACGCGTTTTGGCTCATGCCGCCATCAACTCTGACAACATCGACGTCGGCGACAGCATCGGCGCGAACCGCTTCAACAAGATCTGCTCCACGATGCGCAATTCCCTCGACGACTGCTCTCACCATGTGGGCTCGGGTGGTGCCTCGGGTGAGCCCGACAAAGGTGCTTCGTGCTCCATAGTCCCAATGGGGGGTTCCCAATCCAAGCGGTGCAGGAACAAACATGACGCCATCAGTCGACGAGCATGACGATGCAATGTCGTGACTCTCGACGCTTGACGAAATGATCTTGAGATCGTCTCGGAGCCAATCGATGTTTGAGCCCGCTGCGAGCATGATCGACTCAGCACCAAATGTGCGTTGGCCGCCTTCTGCCCACGCAACGATGCCGAAACATCCTCCGTCGCCGCGCCGGGTTGTTTGAGCAAGGGGCGAGTCATCATTGACGACAGTGTCAAGCATGCCGCCCGTCCCAAAGGTGATCTTCGCAAGTCCAGGGCTCACGCAACCTTGGCCGACGAGAGACGCCTGCTGGTCACCAATGAGCGCAACGATTGGTGGCGCACCCGGCAAACTGTGAGCGATTGCACACTCACCTACGCTGTTGACAATCTGAGGAAGCATTGATGTTGGAGTGGTGAACACATCGCACAGATGCTCGCTCCACGACGCGCCCTGCGGGTCGTACCAACCGGTGACTGCGGCGTTGGTGTGATCGGTCACGTGAGACTCGCCACGAGACAGCATCCACGTGATCCACGAATCGACCGTGCCAATGCAGAGGTTATTTGGCTCAGGAGATTCGACTGACTGCAGCAGCCATTGTGCTTTCGTTGCGCTCTGGTTCGGTGCAACTGTGACTCCATGCTCGCTTCGTGCGGTCATGCATTCGCCAACGGTGCGAAGGTCCTGCCAACTGAGACCCGGCCCGATCGGTTCGCCCGATGAGCGATCCCAGACGATGGTGCTTGCACGCTGCGTAGTAATTGCTACTCCGGTAACTGCGCCGACAGCATTCACTGCCGAAGTAGCCAGCTCTTGAACTGTGTTGGCCAGGGCAATCGGGTCAAACTCGACGAGGCCAGCAAACGGCGACGACGGTGGCTGCTGTTGCTGTTTGAACCCAACGATGTCGCCGTTGGAACTCATCGTTGCGACACGAACGCTTGTCGTGCCAATGTCGATGACAAGGATCACTGTGACGACCGTTCGAACGAAGGAACAAAACCTTTGGCTCGAAGCCGCCGGCCAATCCATCCGCCGATGAGGCCAACCCCTCCGACGACGCTGAGATTGAAGAACGCCCCAAACCAGTTGACACTGTTACCCGAGACGAGCTGAACAACGATAAAGATCATTTGTGCTGCCGAGTAGGTGCCGACGGCGGTGACAAGACCATGGCTGAGCGGAAGGTCAAGGCGTTGCACCCAAGCTGCGCAGCCAGCACCTAGGGTGAAACCGCCGACGGCTCCAAGCACTAGCCAGATCGCAAGGGCTGTCGAGTCACGGCTGGCAGCCCACGATGCCCCGATGGAAAATGGGATTGCGAAAATAAGTGAAACCATTGCCCCCATGCGAAGCGCAGCGGTGTCCCAACGTTGTGATGCCTCCATCGCTACCAACCTGACGTTCCAAATTTGTCGACGAAACCCATCTTCCCCGGATTCATGATTCCGTGAGGATCGAGGGCATCTTTGATGTGCTGCAAAGAGTTGAATGCCGAGCCAAGTGCCTCGTGCATGTATCTCGACCTGTTTAAACCAACACCATGGTGGTGCGACAGGTTCGCTCCAGTTCGAAGGGCCGCCCGTTGAGACTCATCCCACAGAGTTCGGTGGATCGCGTCAATTTCTGGAAGCGGCGTGTTTCGAGGTGGCCGTGACGCAAGGCTGAAATACAGGCAGGCTCCATCGAGATAACTGTGCGAAAGATGGGCAGAAGCAGAGACCGCGTGCGGAGTCGAAAGGGCAGCGTCACGTACCGCCTCATAGACAGCATCAAGTTTTGACCACGGCACAGTGACTTCCATCGTGTCGATAACAAACCCTTTTTTGGTGAGCTCTTGGAGGGCCGTGGTGTCATTACGATGTGCAAGCCAATGTTCAACCCGGTCGTGCTCGACCTCCGAGCCACCACACTTCACGAAAAACTCATCGACCGTCGAAAGAGTGGCGTCGACGATTTGCTGGTGGCCCTCATCGAGTACCAGCACAATCGTTTCTTCGCCATCGCCACCATGCGACCTCGCAGATTCAATCGGGTCATACAGCCGAAGAACCGCAGGGGTCGCCTCATGGCGAATGGCCAGTCGGCACGCTTCAAACGCATCTGACAATGTGGGGAAGGAATAGGTGGCACGACCCTGATAGCCACTCACCGGGTGGGTTCGCAGAGTGGCTGATGTGATGATGCCAAGCGTTCCCTCTGAACCGATAAATACGTGATTGAGGTCAGGCCCAACCGCCCCAGCAGCATGGCCTCCGGTGTGAATAATCGACCCATCGGCGAGCACAACCTCCAAGCCGACCACCATCTCTTCGATCTTTCCGTATCGCGTCGAATATTGGCCTGCGCCCCGACAAGCAACCCAGCCGCCAACAGTGGACAGGTCGAAACTCTGCGGGTGATGCCCGACGGTGATGCTGTGCTCTGAACGGAGGAAGTGTTCTAGATCGGGGCCGAACACCCCGCATTGCGCAGTGACGACGCCAGACACCTCGTCAACTTCGATGATCGAGTTCATCTCTGACAGATCGATGACAACACCACCGTGCACCGGTATCGATCCACCGCACACCCCTGATCTTCCCCCGGCAGCAGTGACAGGAATGGTGGCATCATGGCAGACCGACATCACTTTTGATGCCTCCTCGGCTGATCTCGGATGGGCTACCACTGCAGCAAGCGCACCAACCTCACCAGCGAGTGCCCAATGCAAGGCAAGCGGCCACCAGTCGCGGCTTAGTTCGGCAACAGCGAGTTCGTTTCCTTCGAGACGAGTGATTCGACAAATCGATGAGAGCGACTCGGCAACCGATTCCTGAACTGGCACCCAGGTGCCCTCGAGATGTTGATCGGCGCTTCCGAGTTCAATCGGGGGAGTAGGTGTTGTTGGCATTACCGAATTCCTTCACGCATTGCATCGATCTCAGACTGACACAGGTCGTTGTAGTTCTGGAGTTCTTGTTGGCGAGTTGATTCTGACCAGCCGAGTTCTTGCTGCATGATGAACGAGACCGGTTCGGCGCACTCCATTGCAAGATCCCGATGCAACAGATGAAGTCGTGATCGTCTCGTCAAAACGTCGACAAGATGAACAGCTGCCTCATATCGAACTGCGTACAGCACTTCAGATTCGGTCAGAGTTGAGTGCAGGGGAAAATTGCTGGAAGAANNGTTGCTGCGNANGNTGTCGAGNAACNGAGGGTTGCGATCGACNANCNGNGTNTTNCGNGTTGAACANGGCTTTCGTTTTCCAAGAATNCGCTCGACATGGTTCAACGTATCTTCAGCCATCGAGCGGTAGGTGGTGAGTTTCCCGCCGACGACCCGAACGTAGCCAGAAGAGCTCATATCGACACGATGACGTCGGCTGACATCGGCTGTCCGACCTTCGATGTCATCATCTGAAGTCACCAACGGTCGAAGGCCCGACCACACACCGATCACATGGTCTCGGGTCACTGATGACTCCATTGCTGCATTGACTGAACGAAGCAGATAATCGACGTCATCTGAGGTGCATGCCGGGTCATCAAGCGTTCCGGAATGGTCGGTATCGGTGGTGCCGATGTAAGCAACATCGAACGATCCATCGGGTTGAGGTTTGTCGGGAACAAGAAACACGCTTCGCTTATCGCCGGGCACGGGCAGCACCATCGCCACCTGTGTTTGCACCAGTTCCCAGGGAATGGTGACATGCACGCCGCGAGCCGGGCGAACAGTTAAGGCGGGTAGTGGTTCTGCAAGTTCGTCATTCACAAGATCGTCAATCCGCTCGGCCCACACGCCGGCGGCGTTCACAATGCATCGAGTCTGAAGCGAGATATGAGAACCATCAACATCAAGTTCGACGGTGTTGACAACGCCANTTTTCACCTTGACTCCAGTCAACGAGCAGTAGTTGACCGCCACAGCTCCTTCGCGCACCGCCGTTGCGGCCACATCGAGGGTGAGCCTTGCGTCGTCTGCCCGGGCATCGTAATAGAGATACCCGCCAGCGATTCGGTCGCTGTTCAGCAGTGGAGCCATCTTCGCGACCCCCGACTTCCTCAACCTTCGATGAAAACGCCCGATGCGCCAGCCGCCGGCGGTGTCGTAGGCCCACAGCGCACTCCCTAACGCTCTCGCAATGCGACGTGGAAACAACCCATCTTTCGTGAAAATCGGTAGAAGAAATGGAAGAACCTCAACTCGACCCTGCGCGATTCGCTGCAAGATGCTCCGCTCCCGAAGCGCCTCGCGAACTAAAGCCACATCACCCTGTTGGAGGTATCGCAGGCCACCGTGCACGAGCTTCGAGCTCTTTGACGAGGTGCCAGAGGCAAAATCGCCTCGCTCAACAAGGACAACGTCAAACCCCCGAAGCGCTGCATCGAGAGCGACACCAGCTCCCGTAATGCCGCCNCCTATGACAACAAGATCGACTGCTTCGAAGCGATCAGCCTTTGCCTGTAACTGCTCGAGCATGATGTTCCGGTCNATTCCGTTTCCGGCAAGAACTTTCCGCACCATTACATCGTAGTGAGACCCACGAGCGGCCTGAAGAGACGTGCGAGACACCAAAAAATGTTTAATTTTTCATTGCGTTTCACCGGCGGTGCGTTCTAATGTCAAAAGTCTCAGCTGGTAACCAGAGGGGGGGTAGTAGCAATGGCCGATCACGACTTTGAATGGCGGATGGCTGGAGCCTGCCGCGGGTTGGATCCCGACATCTTTTACCCGGAAGAACACGACGATGCCGAAATCGCCAAAGAGATTTGTGACTCATGCGTCGTGCAAGTCGCCTGCCTCGAACATGCACTCGCCCGCCGAGAAAAAGTAGGCGTCTGGGGTGGGGCCACAGAGCGTGAACGTCGCAGGATGATCCGACAGCGCCGACGTTCCGCCTGAGGGCAACGACAGATTTTCTCTTAGCCTGCGCCTATGGCAGAAATCGATGTTGTAGGCGGATGGGGCACGGTCATTGCGCGTGTGCTCTCCGGAGAAGAACTTGATGCAGCGACGATCGCCACCGCTGTTGAAGTCATTCTGCAGGGTGACGCATCGCCAGCGCAGATCGCCGGATTTCTCGTCGCCTTGCGAGGCCGAGGCGAAACCTCCTCCGAACTCTCCGCAATGCTCGACGTCGTGCTCACTCACGGCGTTGAAGTTCCTCTCAACGAGTCACAACGCTCACTTGCAATCGATGTGGTGGGAACCGGTGGTGACGGATCGCACTCGATCAACGTGTCAACTATGGCTGCAATTGTCGCTGCCGGCGCAGGTACTCCGGTGTGCAAACACGGCAATCGATCGGCCTCGTCGTCGTGCGGAACCGCCGATGTGCTCGAAGAACTTGGCGTCAACATCGGCGCTACTGCTGACACTGTGGCTCGATGTGTCTCAGAAGCCGGGATCGGTTTCTGCTTTGCGCCAACGTTTCATCCCGCCTTTCGGTTCGCCGGCCCGCCACGACGCGAGATTGGCATTCCAACAGCGTTCAACCTCCTCGGCCCAATGGCCAACCCGGGTCGAGTGCAGCGGCAGGTGATCGGCGTTGCTGATCCGAGTCGAGCCGAACTGGTACTCGGAACATTGCGGCAAAGAGGTGCGAAGCATGTCTGGGTTGTGCACGGAAACGGACTCGATGAACTGTCGACCACTGGGCCTTCGATTGTCCACGAGCTTATCGATGACACGATCAACACCTTCACGATCGATGCGGCAGAGTTCGGGCTTGCACCCGCCAGTCAAGACGACCTCACCGGAGGAGGACCAGCCGAGAACGCAGAGGTCGTTCGAAACGTGTTGAGCGGCGCACTGGGCGCGCATCGCGACATTGTTGTATTCAACGCAGCTGCTGCGCTCGTCGTCGCTGGCAACGCAACCGGTTTTGGTGATGCGATTCAGTTAGCGAACGACAGCATCGATAACGGATCTGCATCGGCCGCACTTGACGCTCTCGTGGTTGCTTCTCGAGAAGAGCCAGCCGAGCTTTAATGCAATGACATCAGCATTGAGTGTTTCCGCTCCTGGGTCATCAGCGAATCTTGGTGCAGGTTTCGACGTGCTTGGCCTCGCCGTTGATTTGAGAGCCGAGGTTGGCCTGGGTGATGCTCCGCAAGGGGCGCAAACAATCGACAAACACCACCCCGCAGCAATTGCCTACGAACGCCTCGGCGGGAGCCTGCAACTCTGGTCGCGCTCACAGCTTCCAATGGGCCGGGGGTTGGGATATAGCGGCGCCACTCGAGCCGCAGGAGCGATGCTCGCCCTCGTCGAGCGGGAAAACTCACCTTCGGTTGCGACCGAAGCCGCGGCACGCGAGGAGGTGTTCGCTGTCGTTGCTGAACTCGAAGGACACCCAGATAACGCAGGAGCTTCGGTGTACGGGGGACTTATCGCAGCCTCGGTAGACCGTGTTGCACAGCTGCCGATTGAACAGGACTGGGTGCTTCTCATTTGGATTCCTGATAGCACCACGTCGACCGACAAATCCCGAACCCAACTCGATGCGGTCGTCCGACGTGTTGATGCGGTAGCGAACCTAGCTGCAATTACACACTTTATTGCCGGTATCTCCGCAGGTGATGAGTCGTTGGTTCGTGCGGGAGTCAACGATCGGTTGCACCAGACTCAACGTCTTGCTGATGTTCCTGGATCAGCCAATGCCTTGAAGTTGATGCAAGAAAGCGGGGCTATTGCGGCATGGCTATCGGGCAGTGGACCAACCGTTGCAGGGTTCTACCATCGGGGTGAAACCGAAGCGGCCGAGCAATTACTCGCCGGCGGGCAGATTCGTATCGTCGACATTGACCGGCACGGGGTGATCTCGTTCTGACGAACCGAGACGATCAACGGTCGGTTCGCTCAGCGGAAACCGCCATTGCCCGGAACTCTCGACATTACTGATCGTGCGAGACTGCGCAGAGGCTCGCTGAATCATTCGGGCAACGAGCAGTCGCTCTGCATCAGTATCGGCTTCGCTCGTATCAAATCGGTGGATGACGCCGAGATGGTCGAGGTCGACGAGCCCCTGATCAATTTTGTGATCGATGCCTGCAAGCGTGAAGCGTGCGCGACCAGCAGAGGTGACGGCGTCAACGAGGCGTGCAGTTGTAGTTGCGGACAACAACGATGACAAGCGATCTCGAACCGCAGCGGCCTCTTCGAACCTTTGCTGTGCGGCGAGGCTTCGCATCCGCTCAGAGAGCGCATCGATGACATGTTCACTTTCACCCTGCATCGCAAGAGCAACACCCTCGACTGCTGATGCATGTGCAGCAGGGTCGGCAGATCCTGAGCACGGGCAAGGGGCAACACCGAGTTGGGCTGCAGAACATGGAGCCGCATCGGGTTCGATGATGTATCGAGGCCCGATATGGGTTGTGCATCGACGAATCGGGTATGCGGTCTGAAGAGCTTCGATGGCCTGCTCGGCCTGGTGGCGTCCGGCAAGGGGCCCCAAATATTGGCCCTGCGACCGGGTTTGATACACGATTGACAAACGCGGCCATATCTCATTGGTGTCGAGACGAACATAAATCGGACGACGCTTTTTCCTGCCGACACGATTGTGCCGAGGTGCGAGTGAACTGATCAGGCGGCGCTCAAGAACCTCTGCTGTGAACACATCAGGGGTCGCGATGTGTTCGATTCGGGAAAGATGCCGCAACATCGGAATCACGCTTCGGCGTTCGTCATTTCCGAAATAACTTCTGACCCGCTGCCGAAGGTTTGTTGCTTTGCCAACGTATGTAACGGTCTCGTGGTCATCGACCATGAGGTACACGCCGGGTGAGCGGGGGAGTGACTCGGTGAGCCGCAACTTCTTCGCTTGAGGGTGTCCTGTGAGTTTGCCGACGGCAACAAGATCATCGAGGCCGGTCACCCCCCAACCCGCTGCTCGTTCAATCAGCAGATAGAGCAGATCACGCGTTGCGAGGGCGTCGTCTAACGCTCGGTGGCTCGGACGGTTTTCGATGCCGAAGCGTTGAGCGAGAGTGCCCAGTTTGAAGTTGCGCACCTCATCTCGGAAGAGTCGTCGCGACAGGGTGAGGGTGTCGACAACGGTTGGAGTGAAGTCATCGATACCCGCTCGTTCGAACGCCGCTTTGACAAACCCAAGATCAAACGACGCGTTATGCGCAACGAAGACCGCATCACCAATGAACTGACGGAGGCTCGTAATGACCTGCTCGATTCGTGGGGCGGGTGCAAGCACGGCGTCAGTCAGTCCGGTGATAACTGTGATCTGTGGGGGAAGCGCGACACCGGGATTGACGAGGGTGTGAAAGGTGCCAACCGTTTCGCCTGCCTTCACCTTGACTGCACCGATCTCGCAAATGAGGTCGCGTTGTGAATTCGTTCCCGTCGTTTCGAGGTCGAGAACACAAAACGTTGTGTCGATGAGGGGGCGGCCGAGATCATCTAGGCTGAGTTGAAAGCCAAGTTCCTCAGGAGTGTCTGCCCTGCTATTCACGATTCTGTAGAAGTACCACAGACGTGTGACAAAGGCAGGGACATGATCCGAAATTTCGGCGAATGACAGCCACGAGAGACAAGCCGTAAACGCTCAGATGGTCAAACTCCGACCTCACCACAATGACCGTTAGATACGATCACACCGTGGCAAACCCCGGTGACATCTCAGAACTAGTCATTCGGCCTGCCCTCGAGTACGTCATTGAATTTGTACGACAGGGCCGGGTGAGCGACCCTGGCTTCCGGTACCCGGCTCACCTCCGTCAACTGCTCGCAAGGCCAAGACTGTTGAAATCAGATCTGCGGCGAGTTCGAAAGGCAGTCGACGGTGACGAGGAGTTTCGAGCATTGATGGCCTCATCAATGCCAGAGGATGTCGATCTCATTGTCCGCTGGTGGATCACCCGTCCCGAAGGCTGGGAGGATCTCATTCTTGCAGAAACAGAAGAACGCGCTCGGCAGACCGAAGACGCCCACGCAGCAGCCGATGTCGTCCGAGAGCAACGTCGCCGTCGAGCAGCAGAGCAACGTGCGCAGACCGCAGAAACCGCAAGAGACGAAAGTCTCGAACACATCACGTCGCTTCGAGCGGAAAATGACGCACTACGCGACGAACTCGTACATTACGAGTCGAAACAGCAAGAGCTCGACGAGACGATCGCCGGCTTACGGCAAGAACTTCGGCACGCCAACGACCGGCTCCAAGCAGCTCAAGGCCGACTTGCGAAGTCATCCGAAGCCGAAGACCAGTCGGTTAACGCTCAACGAAACGCGGAGCACGTTCGAGATCTTGCCCTCGAAGACCGCCGATCAGCTCTTGCGAATCTCAGTGACCTGGGAGGCATTCTTCATGATCTTCGCAGTCTCGGTCAGCGACTCGAAGCAGTGCTACCTCACGAACAAGCCGCGGCAGAGCGGCTTCCACTGCCAACGCCCGGCCGTCTGAACGGCAACCCGCAAGGGATGACGATTCACCTGCTGAAGTCAACAGCAACAGTGATCATCGATGGCTACAACGTCACGAAGGGCACATGGCCAAACCGCTCACTCGAACAACAGCGAGAACTGCTAATTGCTGCCACCGAGCAACTCGCAGCACGCTTCGGCACGCATCTCATCATCGTCTTTGATGGGGCTGACATCGCAGGCGCCCATCGAGAGAATCGTTCACTCATTCGAGTGATGTACTCACCCAACGGAATCACCGCAGATGATGTCATCCGTGGAGAAGTGCGGCGCCTGCCACTCAGTCGACCGGTTGTGGTCATCACCGACGACCAAGCAATTCAACGCGATGTGCGTAGCGAGGGGGCAAACATTGTGAGTAGCGCACACTTCTCACAAGTCTTGTATTCGTAACCATGCGAGCGAAACCACCAATACCGACGATCGACGAGATCAGGATCGAACTCAAAGCCCATGGAATCACTCACGTCGGGGTCGCTCCCGCAACACCCATGCTGCGCGCCCGTAAAGCCCTTGCCGAAAGAAAAGCCTCAGGCTTCGCTGACAACATGTCGTTCACCTGGCGAAACCCTGAACGTTCAACGACCCCGACGGCCTCTGTAGCTGGAGCACAATCAATCCTTGTCGCAGCGCTGCCGTACCTTGCCGATGACGTCACACCAGCAACTGGCCGTCGAGCGCACATCGCGCGATATGCGCGTGCCGACCATTATTCGATCCTTCGCANTGCCTTGCGCTCTGTCGCCAGAAATCTAAGAATGGCCGGCGAACGCGCAGTCGCATTTGCAGATGACAATGCGCTTGTCGACCGCGAAGCCGCATACCGTGCCGGCATTGGCTGGTTTGGAAAAAATGCCAACCTGCTCCTCCCAGGAGCAGGCAGTTACTTCGTGCTCGGCAGCATTATTACGACCGCAATTTACGAGCCCTCGCAACCGGTCGACGATGGTTGCGGCTCGTGCACACGATGTCTTGACGGATGCCCAACCGGCGCCATTGTGGCGCCTGGCGTCATCGATGCTCGTCGATGTCTCGCATGGCTCTTGCAGAAATCAGGGACATTCCCAACCGAGATGAGGGCCGCCCTCGGAGACCGCATATACGGGTGTGACGATTGTCAGGAGGTCTGCCCGCCAACAGTTCGACTCGGTCGCCGCAACATGTCGAGTGCGGCTCCAGGTCTAGGGGAGTGGGTCGACCCGCTCGCCATGCTCACGATGAGTGACGACGAACTTCTTGATACCTATGGATTGTGGTACTTCGCTGAGCGAGACCCCNGTTGGCTACGTCGCAACGCCATCATCGTGTTGGGAAATACGGCAGACGCCAACGATTCCGAAACGCTTGATGTACTCCAGAGCGTGATCGACGGCCAAGACGTCGTCCTTGCCGAGCACGCACAATGGGCGGTCGATGAAATCGCACGCAGGGCTCTGCAGGTGCCGCAATGACGATTAAACATTTGTTGGTCACGAATGACTTTCCGCCAAAAGTCGGTGGGATTCAGTCCGTTCTGTGGGAGTGGTGGCGCCGGCTTCCGCCAGATTCATTCACCGTTCTCACGAGCCCGCATCATGACGCGCAGCAATTTGATGCAGCACAACCCTTCGAGGTGATTCGAACCCGTGAACCAGTACTACTGCCTCACCCACCAATGGTGAAACGGGTGAATGCGCTCGTGAAGGCAACCGATGCTGAACTCGTGGTTCTCGACCCCGCTGTGCCGCTTGGCTTGATTGGCCCTCATCTTGATGTTCCCTACGACGTCGTTCTCCACGGAGCTGAAGTCACTATCCCAGGGCGGCTCCCAGTCTCNAGGCAACTCCTTAACCGNNCGCTGNGTCATGCCCGCCAGGTCATTTCGTGCGGCGAATATGCGTTAGCAGAGGCTGAGCGATCGATTCGTCGCAAACTGCCAGGTGTCGTTCTATATCCAGGGGTTGATATAGAACGGTTCCAGCCTCCGCAGCCCGAAGTGCGAAACGAGTATCGGACACGGCACGGACTCTCCGAAGAAACACAACTTGTTGTTGGGGTCTCGCGGCTCGTGCCGCGAAAAGGTTTCGACACGCTGATCAAAGCAGCCGCGCTCGTTGGTGCTGAGTCTCCCCATCTACAGGTTCTCATTGCGGGGTCGGGCAGAGATAGCAAGCGTCTGCAGAAGATCATCGATACAACAAGTGCGCCCGTTGAACTTCTCGGAAGGGTCTCCGATGAAGAGTTACCGTTGCTCTACGGCGCGGCTGATGTAGGGGCCATGCTGTGCCGAGATCGTTGGCTTGGACTCGAACAGGAAGGTTTCGGCATTGTCTTTCTGGAAGCTGCAGCCTGCGGTACGCCCCAGCTTGCAGGCCGCAGCGGAGGCAGTGATGAAGCTGTTGAAGATGGACGTACCGGTAAAGTTGTCGAACGCCCCTCCGACGTCGGTGAGGTCGCAGAAGCACTGCGAAACTTGCTGGCAAATCAAGAACAACGAAGTGAAATGTCAGCACGATCCCGAACACGAGTCGTCGAACAATTCACTTATGACGCGCTCTCGCAACGGTTGTCTGACATTCTCTCTCGGCCATCGAACAGTCAATGAAGAAGGAGTTGATTGAGTGCCAGCCGGTCGGCATGATGACGTGATGGCATCTTTCGCCGGAACCGCAATTGTTCGGCTACATCAACTGCTGACCGCGCTGTTTGTCATCACTGCGCTCTATGCCGCCATCGTGTTTGACACATCTGCGCAGTGGGTTGGCGCAGTAACTGCAATGGTCTTGTTCAGCGTCGGCATCGTCGTGTTTTTGTGGGGCTTTTGGAGTGCTGTCCAACGCAGCCGCACAGAAGAACTTGCGGTGACATCGGTGTACTTCCTCACCGGTGGATGCGCTCCAAAGTCTGTGCGTTGGCAAATGAATAGCGCACTCATTATCCAGGTGATCACTGCATTCGCAACGACGTTCTGGCGATCTTCAGGACCCGATGGAAACCCCGGCTCCTCGCTTGCGCTAGGAATCCTCGTGCCGATGTTGGGCCTCGGGATGAATGGTCTGTGGGCAAGTTCTTATGGAACATTCGGTGAGCGTGTGACCGACACTTCACGACTGTCACCAAATGGCGAGTCGGAATAAGGCACAATGGAGCCATGGCCGACAGCGCATCGGAAACAATTACCATTCAGGCGCCGATCGATCGGGTCTGGGAGATCGCAGCAGATGTGACTGCATATCCAAGTTGGGCCCACGATGTGAAATCGGTGAACGTTCAGTCAAGCGACGATGAGGGACGCCCCCTCGACGTCGAGTTCCGGGCATCGGCGTTAGGGCGAACGACGCATTACACCCTTCGGTACGACTACTCCGATGCCCCACACAAGTTGAGTTGGTCGATGGTGTCCGGAGACATTCAGCGATCGATCGATGGGGCTTACACCCTTTCGTCGCCGAATGACGGTCAAACAGAGGTGCGGTATGACCTCAGCATTGATCTCATAGTCCCTCTCCCGGGCTTTGTGAAACGGCGGGCAGAACGCCGCATCCTGAATGCTGTTAATGAGATGAAGGCCGTCGCCGAAGCTTGAGCGACTCTGCCTCTGTGTCGGGGTTTCGTATCGGAATTGATGTCGGGGGCACAAAGTGCCTCGGCGTAGTGCTGTCACCCACTGGTGAAGTGGTGATGGCACTGAAAAGACCCACCCCCCGGGGTGACGGAAGTCTGCCGATGCTCATCACGACGCTGACTGAAATGGTGACGGCGTTCGAAGCAGAATGCGGTGTAATTGACACAGTCGGTGTTGGAGTGCCCGGGCTTGTCACCCACGATGGTGTGCTGCGCGCTTCGCCAAATCTTGACGGAGTGGCCGACCTCGACATCGCTGATGAGCTCCGGTCGACAATTCGCCAGCCAGTGAAGGTAGGCAACGACGCTACGTGCGGGGCGCTAGCTGAATGGAAATTGGGTGCCGCTGCGGGCACCCGAGACATGATGCTCGTCACTCTCGGAACCGGCATCGGCGGAGGGATTATTGCCGGCGGCAAATTACAACAGGGCGCCAACGGGTTTGCTGGTGAGTACGGCCACATGGTGGTCGACCCGGACGGTGCTCCATGTCCATGCGGTCGTCGAGGATGCTGGGAGCGGTACGCCTCTGGAAGTGGCCTCGCACGTCTTGCGCGTGAGTACGCAATCGGTCGGCGTGTGAGTCGGGTGACCGAACTCGCTGGAGGAGACGCAGAAGCTGTCCGAGGTGAACATGTGCAACAGGCTGCTCGCGAGGGTGATGCCGACTCGATGAAGGTAATCGACGCATTCGGGCGCTGGGTCGCCCTGGGCCTCGTGAACCTCACCAACGTTCTCGACCCTCAGTGTTTTGTACTCGGGGGTGGTCTCGTTGTTGGCTCCGATCTTTACCTTGACCCGATTAAGCGATGGTTTGAAGAATTGCTGTACCAGCCGCATTTGAGAACGATCCCGGAAGTTGCGTTCGCTCATTTGGGCGAGCGGGCGGGAGCAGTAGGAGCCTCACTGCTTCATGAGGTTGAGTAACGTCGGCCGATCGCCAACCCGCCGGTAGCGTCGGTGCATATGGAATTTCGCCGGATCACGAACCTCCCACCATATGTGTTCACCGTTATCAACGGGCTGAAGATTGAGGCTCGCCAGCGCGGTGCAGATGTCATCGACCTTGGGTTCGGAAACCCTGACCTTCCATCACCTGATGTTGCCGTTGCGAAACTCGCCGAATCGGCGAAAAACCCAAGAAATCATCGGTACTCACTGAGTCGAGGCTTACCCCGGCTTCGCGAAGAAGTTGCGAAATATTACGANCGCACTTGGGGGGTGCACCTTGACCCCGAGTTGGAGGTCACCAACACCATCGGTTCGAAAGAGGGGTTCTCTCATTTGATGTGGGTGTTGCTCGAACGCGGTGACGCAGCGATCGTTCCGACCCCGAGTTACCCGATACATATGTATGGCCCCTTGTTCGCTGGAGCCGACCTGCGTCAGCTCCCTATGCGCGGGCTCTCTCACCCTGACGAGCGCGCCAACTTCTCAGAGGAGTTCTTCGACAACCTTCACCGGGCATATGACATCGGATGGCCAAAGCCACGAGTGCTTGTTATTTCGTTTCCTCATAACCCGACCGGGGCGTGCGTCGATCTTGCTTTCATGCAGCGCGTCGTCGACTTTTGTCGAGAACGAGAAATGATTGTCGTTCACGACTTTGCGTACGCAGATATCGGGTTCGATGGGGTTAGACCGCCGAGCATTCTGCAAGCTGAAGGCGCAAAAGAAGTTGCTGTCGAGCAGTACTCGATGACGAAGAGCTTCTCGATGGCGGGATGGCGAAGCGCATTCATGGTCGGGAGTGCCGAAGTTGTGCAAGCACTGGTGAAATTGAAGAGTTATCTCGACTACGGAATGTTCCAACCAGTGCAGATAGCAGCGACAGTGGCATTCAGGGAAGCTGCTGACTACCCGAAAGAAATATGTTCGATCTACGAATCGCGCTGTGACGCACTCATTGACGGCCTCTCGAAGATTGGTTGGGAAGTGCCAAAACCNGGAGGCTCNATGTTTGTNTGGGCTCCAATTCCTGAGGCATACAGCGATCTCGACTCTGTTGAGTTCTGCTCNANGCTCGTAAAAGAATGTGACGTTGCGCTTTCACCTGGAGTNGGTTTTGGGCCTGGGGGAGAGGGCTATGCNCGCTTNGCNCTCATTGAAAATGANCAACGCATTGCACAGGCGATGCGTAACCTGCGGCGCGGTCTCACGAAGCTCGGTGGAGAGTAACTCAGCAGGCCTACCCGGCCCAGTTGAGTGATCGCTCAACCGCTCGCTTCCATAGCTGGTGAGTGAGATCTGTCATCGTCCGGTCGGGTTCGGGGGAGAACTCTGCATCGAGTTGCCANTCTGCCGCCAACTCATCGAGCGAAGTCCAGACCCCCTCGGCGAGACCAGCGAGTCGAGCGGCTCCGAGAGCGGTTGTTTCATGGTCGACCGGTCGTCGGACGGTCACCCCAAGTTGATCTGCCTGAAATTGGAGAAGGAGATCCATGACCGANGCGCCACCATCAACCCTCAGGTCTTCAATGGCAATACCCGATGCGGATGTCATTGCATCGATCACATCNCTGGTCTGNAACGCCATCGACTCGATGGTNGCGCGAGCAAGATGGGCAGCCGTCGAGCCCCNGGTGAGACCACAGATGGTGCCCCGAGCNTGCGGGTCCCACCANGGTGAGCCCAGGCCGGTGAACGCAGGAACAATGACNACGCCACCGCTGTCTGGGACCGTTGCCGCAAGAGGGCCAACCTCGGGNGCCGATGAGATAATGCCGAGTCCGTCTCTCAGCCACTGAATTGCCGCACCAGTGACGAAAATTGACCCCTCAAGAGCGTAAGTCGGNGAGCCCGTGCCAAGGTCCCACGCAATCGTCGTNAGCATTCCNTCGGTNACGGGTGGGCACTNTGTNCCCACGTTGAGAAGAACAAAACTGCCTGTGCCATAGGTATTCTTGGCCATTCCCTGGTCGAAGCAGGCTTGCCCGAATAGCGCCGCCTGCTGATCACCGGCAACTCCGCTGATCGGAATTCCGTCAGGGATTCCTGAGCCGCCCGACGTCAACCCNAAACGCCCAGATGACGGGCGGACCTCAGGAAGGGCGCCGATCGGCACGTTCAGAGCNTCACAGAGGTCGTTATCCCATCGATGCTCAACAATGTTGTACAGCATGGTTCTGCTTGCATTTGTTGGATCGGTGACGTGCACCCCGCCGTTGGTGAGCTTCCAGATAATCCAACTGTCGATCGTGCCGAGTGCAAGGTCGCCATCGATAGCAACCGACCGATCGCGCAGCATGCGAGCAAACTTTGTGCCACTGAAGTAGGGGTCAAGGACAAGCCCAGTGCGCTCCCGGACCATAGGAAGAAGACCATCAAGTTCAAGTTGAGCACACTCATCGGCAGTGCGACGGTCTTGCCAGACAATCGCTCGACCATGAGGCTCTCCTGTCGTTCGCGACCACGCAACAACCGTTTCCCGCTGGTTCGTGATGCCGATAGCAGCAATGTTGTCTCGACCAACGCGTTCAATTACNGCGTTCACGGTCGNNACAACTGCGGACCAGATTTCGTCGACATCGTGCTCAACCAAGCCTGGNTCGGGAAAAAATTGAGTGAACTCTTGATACTCAGACTCGGGAACTCGGCCATCAAGATGCACTGAGCGGGCTCGGACACCGGTGGTGCCAGCATCGATCGCAATTACACACGTACCCGTAGACATGCCGCGATGGTAACCGGGTGGTGAGAATGCATTGCCGTTTAGCGTTTGCGCGGCGTGCCGCCAGTTCGTTTGGTGGGGGCAGGTCGAGGCCGGGCCGAGGGCTCACTCGCGTCGGCGCTACGAGTAGAGGGTTTCGGGGTTGCTCGCCGCAACCGGTCACGGCTGTACCCAAATTTTGCAAGCACGGCACCAAACGCAAGGTACGCAGGTCCACTGATAAACAGACCCGCAAACGCTCCAACCCTGCTCGATGGCTGCACCGCAACAAAGACGATTACCACCATGATTGCGACGTAAATGAGCCATTCCCGAACGAGTCGTTGCCAAGGAACCGGTCGACTGCTGTCCCACGCCATGGGTTCGTTCTATCAGTCGATAGGCATATCCTTCGAAAGGTGCGATTCGGAGTTCTTACAGGCGGTGGAGATTGCCCTGGGCTAAATGCGGTAATTCGAGCCATTATTCGCAAGGGTGAGCGCGTATTCGGTGATGAGATCATCGGCTTTGTTGACGCATGGGAGGGCGTGATGAGCCGTCGAACACTCCCGATTACCGTTGAGTCGATGCGGGGCACCCTTCCGAGNGGNGGNACGGTGCTCGGCGCCACCCGTGGAAGCCCTCTCGACAGNCCCGACGGTGTTGATCGCGTGCGGTCAACTATCTCTGAAATGGGGATTGACGGACTCATCATCATCGGCGGAAATGGGTCGCTTACCGTTGGCGAAATCCTGTTTCGAGAACATGGAATCCCNGTGCTTGGAGTTCCGAAAACNATTGACAATGACATTGAAGGCACCGATCTCACATTCGGATTCAACACGGCCGTTCAGATTGCAACTGACGCAATCGACCGGTTNCACACCACCGCTGAATCTCATGACCGTGTGATGGTGGTGGAAGTCATGGGTCGCCACAGTGGTTGGATTGCGACACATGCGGGTCTTGCCGGTGGTGCGGCGGTTGTACTCATCCCTGAACGGCCATTCGATATCGACGAAGTCTGTGAGCGTCTGGTTCGCCGCCACTCCCGTGGGAGATTTGCATCAATCGTGGTCGTCGCAGAGGGATCTCGGCCAGCAGAAGGAACCATCGNATTCCCCGATCAGACCCGAGATGAGTACGGGCACGTTCGTTTGGGAGGAATCGGAAGCATCGTTGCCGCCGAAATTGGTCTTCGAACTGGCTTCGAGACCCGACCAGTTCTTCTNGGTNACGTGCAGCGCGGCGGAACGCCAACNGCGTTCGACAGAGTGCTTTCAACCAGGTTTGGAGTTGCCGCTGTTGACGCCGCGCGAGAGGGAAAATGGGGATCAATGGTCGCCCTTCGAGACAACAACATCGTTACCGTCCCCCTCGCTGAAGCAGCAGGCCGATCGCGAACAGTTGATCTTGACCTCGTGAGCAACGTCGCAGAAATGTTCTTCGCATAGATAAACGCACTAGGTGCTCGGGGGCAGCGACGGATAGTTTGGCTGAGAGCTCTCGAAGGTTCCGGCGAAGTCGAATATACGGAGTAAGCCTGAAGTCGTGTCGCCATGCGACGTGAGCCAAGGGAAGCGTTCACCGGCGACGGTGAGTTGGACAGCTTCAATTCCTGGGAGTTCGACAGTCGTGAGTACCAGTTGGGCGGCACCTCTGAGAAGGGCTTCCCCGCTGAGTGCCGTCATTGCNCCGGAGAGGTCGATGTAGGCGACTGAACCGACACTTCGTGTTGACAAAATTTNGAGATCTGGTGGGAGAGAAGTGCTGAGTTGAGCAACCGATTCGTCTTCGGTCGGGCCAGCGAGAAGGATGTCGAGCAGGTCGGCCTGAGTGTCGCCGCCACGTCGGACGGACTTCAATGATCGATCATCGCCGGCGGAGACGAGGTAGATGAGGCTTGAGCCAGTCGATTCAAATGCAGTTACATCATTCTCTAGTGGCAGTAAACGCTGAGAGGCTGGGATATCTCTCGGTGTTGCGTCCATCGCGATGCCGCATGACATCAGGATCGGCAACAGGAGAAGAACGGTGGGTCCGAGGCGACTTCGTTTCATTCGACTTCGACTTCCTTTGCGGGCAATTCGATGACGAACCTGGCTCCTGGTTGACCATCGTGCCGGTCTTCAACCCAGACTCTTCCCTTATGAAGTCGAACGTGCTCAGCGACGAGAGCAAGGCCGAGGCCAGAGCCATCCCCCGATGAACGTCGTCCCGCAGCAACACCCCGTGCAAATCGCTCGAACACCAGAGCCCGCTCACTTTCGGGAACACCTGGACCATNATCTTCGACCGCAATACGGAGCAGTTGCTCAGCATGTCCTGCGTGGGTAGGGATCTCAAGTGAAATCCTCGCCTCGCCGTCACCGTGGATTCGNGCATTGTCAATGAGATTGGCGATCACTCGTGCGAGTCGTCGNCGGTCACCNNGNATGATGAGCCCAGCAACNCGGGCCTCGCTCTTAAGAAGCGTGTCAGGAGCGCTGCTCACTCCAATTGCTTGCTCCACAAATTGGAGCGCTCTGAGATCGTCGAGGTTGAGGGGTACTACACCAGCATCAAATCGTGAAATTTCAAGGAGGTCTTCTACGAGGGTTCGAAAGCGGGTGACGTCACTCCGCAGCAGGTCCACTGCCGCTCGAGCCCGCTCAGGCATTTCTGACCTGCGGCTTTCCATNACCTCAATGGACGCTTCAAGCGTCATGAGCGGGGAGCGGAGTTCATGGCTCACATCAGAAGCGAAGCGCGCATCTCGCTCAACTCGTTGCTCCAGCGCTTCGGCCATATCGTTAAACGACTCAGCAAGAACCCCAAGATCAGGGTCTTTCTCGGGGTTCAANCGCGTATCGAGTCGGCCGCCTGCGATCGACTTTGCCGCCCGGGCGGCATCTGCAACCGGTCGTACCGCCCGACGAGCGGCAAATGCCCCGGCNATCACGCTGAGACCCAGAGTTAGACCACCTGCGATGTANAGCGAAAGACGNACGCTCGACAGCGCTGAGTCAACCTCGGCAAGGCTGAAGANCTCGAAGAAGGCACCGTNATTGGCGAGAGGCCACCCAACGACGATGTGAGGGTCGTCGTCAAAATCTGCGACCATTCGGGCGGGCACTGCATCTTCGATAACGCGGTCGACAAGTGATTGAGGAAGAGTGACGGGCTCATAGTTTCCGGTCGCGTGCCACCCGTTGGCGTACCACACAAGAGCATTGTTCACTCCGAATGCTGCAAGAGCATCGAGTGCGGGTTGAGCCGTTGCGGCAGGCCCCCTGAGAGCGGTCTGGGTGATCTGCGCATTTCGCTTGGCGGTCTCGACGCTGGTTTGGTCGCGCTGTTGCACGACATTCGAGCTCGCAAGCCCATAGGTGGTGACGGCAAGAAGAACCGCCATGAAGATTGCGCCAGTCGCGAACGTGACGAGGATTCGACGACGGAGGCTCCATCGATTGCGGCGTTGCTGAGGTTGCTCTACCGTCGACTGCTCGTCGCTCGGAAGATCGGCAAGGCTCACGTCTGTAAGCGATATCCGAGTCCGCGAACCGTTACGACATGCCGAGGATTTGCAGGATCGGCCTCAACTTTGGTGCGAAGTCGACGGATGTGAACATCGACAAGCCGGCCATCTCCGAAATAGTCATAGCCCCATACTTTGTCGAGAAGCGCTTCACGACTGAACACCTTGCCAGGGTTGTCTGCAAGTTCGCAGAGCAATCTGAATTCAGTCTTGGTGAGATGTACCTCTTCGCCGCTGCGTGAGACTTTGCCCTCATCGGGGACGATTTCGAGGTCGCCGAGAGAAATGCGGGCATGAGGAGTCGACGATGGCCGTGTTCGCCGCAGGAGCGCTCGAATGCGTGCTGATAACTCCTTCGGAGCGAACGGCTTGGTCAAGTAATCATCAGCGCCTGCTTCCAAACCGGCCACGATGTCGTGCGTGTCGTTTCTGGCAGTCACCATTACGACGGGGACGTCACTTGTTCGACGGATGGTTCGGCACAACTCAAACCCGTCAATTCCGGGAAGCATGATGTCGATAAGCACAACGTCGGAGGGGTGACGCTGAAAGATGTCAATCGCCGCCTCGCCGCTTTCCGCTTCGTCGACAATCCAGCCCTCATCTTCGAGGGCAAGTTTGACGGCTTGGCGAATACGTTCGTCGTCTTCCACGCTTAGGATGCGAGTTCCCACATCTNTATTGTGCCGTAATTAGGTCGNAACGCGTGCACACGGAGGTTTCGCNGCTTTTCTCAGTCGTCGACAAAAGACCGTAATAATTCGAAGATGTTCGGCGAAGAGGCGACAACCGCAATGTCTGTCCGAGCTCCGGAGGATGAATACTCAACCCGGGCACCCGCCTCGCGTGCGATGAGCGCTCCGGCTGCGATATCCCACAGTGAGAGGTTCTCTTCGTAGTAGCCATCAACGGTTCCGGCTGCAACACAACACAAGTCGTATGCGGCGGAGCCCGATCGTCGGATATCTCTCACCTGTGGGAGCAGGCGAGCAACGGTGGTCCCTTGCTGGGCTCGACGTTGCGGGTGGTACGAAAAGCCAGTTGCGATTAGTGCTGTCTCGAATGACGAGGTGGCCGAAGCTGCGATCTCACTGCCGTTGCACCCCGCCCCTCGGCCAGAGGTTGCCGAGTACGTCTCCGACAACGCTGGGATATGTACTGCTCCCGCAAGAAGTTGATCGCCACGTGCAACCGCAATCGAGCAGCCCCAAGCGGGCAGTCCGAACACAAAGTTGGTTGTTCCATCGATGGGGTCGACTANCCATGTCAATCCGCTTGTCCCGGTGAGGTCACTCTCTTCTTCGCCGATAATTCCATCGTGCGGACGTTGGGTGGAGAGTTGAGCNCGAATGAAACGNTCGGCGGCTNGGTCAAAAGGTGTNACNAGGTCGGTGGNCGANGATTTGGTNGCCGATGTGAANGTTGGCTGATGGGAGCGGCCAGACGCTGCAGTCGATGCGGCTTCCACCGCAAGTTCAATGCAAAGCTCGCTCAGATCAGCGATGAGGTCGTCATTGTGGGGCATGGCCGGCACGTTCTCGGTCGCGAATCTCGTTCCATTCGCCCATCGCTCGAAGGGCAAGAACCGACATGATTGCACTTCCGAGCGCACCAGCGACAGCCCCGATGAGGAGAAACGATCCCGCCTTCAGCGAGCAGTCATCGGTGCAGGTTGCATTTCCCAATGCGTAGCCAAGAGTTGCTCCGAGCACCCCGACGATCACAATCATTGCGAACGCGATGGCGCGAGCGGTTTGGGGCGGCAGTGCCGAAAGTTCACGGGGTCGTACGGCCGGCTGTGGGAGATTGGACACCCTCTCACCGTACATGTGCGGTGGCTGTCGTGTGGAGCGGATCGATGCGATACTGAACACATCGATACCTTCGAAACAACGCGAAACGAGAAAGCCCAGCGCTCGATTCTTCATATCGATATGAACGCGTTTTTTGTTTCAGTTGAATTGCTCGACCGACCTGACCTTGTCGGCAAGCCAGTCGTGGTCGGAGCAAGTTCAGATCGAGGGGTCGTGGCAGCCGCCTCGTATGAGGCTCGGCGATTTGGTGTTCGGTCAGCAATGTCAGGGGCCGAGGCAAAACGTCGTTGTCCGCATCTTGTTGCGCTAGCACCAGATCACCAGAAATACAGCGCAATGAGCGCTCGCGTTCGAAAGATCTTTGATGAGCAAACCTCACTTATAGAACCGTTGGCACTTGATGAAGCATTCCTCGACGTGACGGTGCCGGCCCCCGGGCTTGACGCTGCCGCTCGACTTGCCCAGTCGATTCGCCAACAGATTTCATCTCAACTTGGACTTGGCAGTTCAGTGGGCNTTGCCNCNAATNAGTTCATTGCGAAATTGGCATCAGTTGATGCGAAGCCTGTGGCATCTCCGTCAGGTATTCAGCCCGGCCCTGGCGTTGTCGTCGTGGATGCGGGAACTGAGTATGACTACGTGCAACGACTCGACGTTGGTCGCTTGTGGGGGGTTGGTCCGAAGTCGAGAGCAAAACTAGAGAAGATNGGGGTNAGAACTGTTCCGGAACTTTCGGCGATGCCCGANGAGGTCTTGAGGGCCCAACTCGGTGAAGCNCTGACAGCGCAGTTNATTGATCTNGCANANGGGCGAGATGAGCGACCTGTTGTTCCAGACCGNGAAGCAAAGTCGATTGGCCACGAGGAGACCTTTGGTTCAGATCTTGCCGACGCTGAGGTGCTTCATGCTGAACTTGTCCGAATGACCGACATCGTTACCAGCCGAATTCGGTCAGGGGTTGGTGGCGCAAAGACATGGTCAATCAAGGTTCGGCTTTCTGACTTCACTACTCTGACGCGCTCACACACGTGGTCGACCCCGATTGCGTCAACCTCGGAGGTGATCGGAGTGCTCGACAGACTCCTGGTGAGCGCAGTGAATAGCCGTTCGGTCAGATTGCTCGGGGTGAGTGCATCGGGATTCGGCTCCGCAGTGCAGCAACTNGATCTCTTCTCGACTGCAAATGTTGAACAAGGTCGCAGAGATGATGCGATCGACCGTGTNAGGGATCGTTTTGGTGGAGGTGCGCTTCGTCTTGCCGGGTCGTTACGCCCCGAAAGAGATGAGAATCCCTCGAGCAAACGTTGAGTCGAGGCCCGTCACGTGCGAGAATATTAAAACACCTTCAGCTTGCAGATTATTGAAATGGAAACTAATGCCACTCTCTGAGGACGAACAGCGTATTTTGCGGCAAATAGAGCAAGAACTCGAACAGGATCCGTCGTTCTCGGAGCGCGGGGTCGCGGTGTCGAGACGTCGCCTGGTCATATCGTTGTTCGGAGCCGTAGTTGGTGTTGTCGCAACCGTTCTGGCGCTTGCGGTGAGTTACCTCGTTGCATTTCTTATTTTCGTCGGCGTCGTCGCCCTCAGCATTGTGGTTGCGAACGAAATTGCAGTGATCGGCCGTGAGCAGTTGAGCGGNGCTTCTATTTCCGCCTGGGCTGCGTCGGCACGTGCTCGTCGTCAAGGCTGAGAACTCATGGCGGTCGACCCGTCGCGCTCTCATAATTTCGATGTTCGAATGGTGGTCAACTTAGGCGANCGTCACCTCGCGGTCGGCATCATCGATCATGAGGGAAACGTGGGTGTGAGAGACCGAGTCGTAACCCCGTCAAAAGACCGGCTTTCGGCGCTGACAAGGCTCGTGCAGCGGGTANTGGCGGCGACTCCGGCCGAGCAACGTCCAATCCTTTGCGCAGCCACCGGACCCGGCCCCGTTGACGAGGAACTCGGCGGCTTTACACCGATCGGTGACAACGATTGGAGCGGATTACCGATTCGCGATTCGATCACAGAGGTGGTTGGTTGCCCAACAATTCTCGAAAGCACGGGACGCGCATACGCCCTCGCATCTTCTGAGGGTTCGTCGGCAATTGGCCTTCACCTCGGTGATGACGTAGATGGTGGAGTGGTCGTAGGGGGTCGGCTCTTGCAGGGCGAGCGGGGATCAGTGGGAGCGTTTGCTCATCTTGCAGTCGATGTCGAAGGTAGGCCGTGTGTTTGCGGAAAGTCTGGCTGCCTCGATTCTTATGCCAGCGTGCGCGGCATCGAAGCAACAACCGGCAGAGGGTTTGTTTCAACTCCGAGCTCACTTATCACCCAGTCAGGAATGATGGTTGCGAGGGCATGTGCGTCGCTTGCCGCAATGATGGACATTCAACGCATTCGAATTGGAGGGGTTGTGGTAGAAGCATTTCGCGAGACATTTATCGAGTCGATTCAAGATGAGCTTGCCGAACGGACGCGCCTCACCCACCTCAAGCATTTAGATGTCTGTGTTGCTCAACTTCATGTTCTCGCAGGTGCATCTGCGGTCGCCTTGGCGGCGGATTCATCGTGTCTCGATACTGCTTGAGTATTTCGAGCGCTCCACTACTTTTGAGGCGTCGTTACTCGCTACGCTTTGATCATGCTTCCTGTGTATGACGTAGACGCTGACGCCTATCGAGCGAAGGTGAAGTCCTTCCTTGCTGAGAAATTGCCGAGCGGTTTCACCGGCATCGGATCGTTAGAAGGTGATGAGATCACCGAGTTTGTTTCAGAATGGCGACAGACTCTTTTCGAGTCGGGTTACCTAGCTCCTGGTTGGCCACAGAAGTACGGCGGAGCAGGACTGTCGGCTCTTGAGCAGGTGATCCTCGCTGAAGAGTTTGCGATCGCCGGTGTTCCCACTGGAGGACCGAACGACGTGTTCGGCATTCAGATGCTTGGCAACACCTTGCTCCTTATGGGTAGTGAGGAGCAGCGAGAGTATTACCTGCCGAGGGTTCTCTCTGGTGAAGACACATGGTGCCAGGGCTACTCCGAGCCGAACGCCGGCTCTGACCTCGGCAATGTCGGATTGAAAGCTCAACTTGACGGTGACCAGTGGGTCCTAAATGGTCAAAAGATCTGGACCTCAGCAGGACATCTCGCTGACCACATCTTCACCCTCGCTCGTACCGACCCCGATGCTCCAAAGCACAAGGGAATTTCGTTNTTNCTTGTCGATATGCGCCAGCCAGGNGTNGAAGTGCGGCCAATCAAAATGATCAACGGCGACTCAGAGTTCAACGAGGTCTTTTACACCGATGCACTCTGTCCGAAAGACAATGTTGTCGGCGGTGTGAACAACGGATGGGCCGTTGCAATGACGTTGCTTGGNTTTGAACGAGGNGAGGCTGCGGCNACAATGCCGATCCGCTTCCAAGCAGAAATCGACCGTTTGTTGGTGCTCGCGGCAGAGCGAGGAATGACAAAAGATCCGGTTATTAGGCAGGAGCTCATGAAGGCCTACGCCAAAGTACAGATCATGCGGTTTAGCGGCATGCGCGTGCTCACCCAGTTCTTGAAGGGGCATCACCCGGGTCCGGATGGCGCCATCTCCAAGTTGTACTGGAGTGAATACCATCTCACGGTCACCGAACTCGCAACNAAGATTCTTGGTGCAGATGCGATGGNCCCNTCTGGCCGTCCTCCNTCATCTTCGTTTGGAGCAGANGATGCTGGGGCGCCAAACTCCTCNGCATCGTGGGGCAACACCTTCCTGTCGGCCCGAGCCGGCACGATCTACGCTGGCTCATCACAGGTGCAAAGAAACATAATCGGTGAAATGGTGCTCGGATTGCCAAAAGAGCCCCGCCCGGCGTGAAACGACTGATTCCGAGATCAAAATTTGTTCTCGCCGTTGTCATCGCTGTTTCCCGGCGCCCTCGTTTGTGGGTCACGGCTTTTCGCCAGATGGTGTTGCTTGCGCCAAAGGGGTGGCTCTCTCGGACTCCGTTTCTACCAGTGCCGGCCCCTGACTATCTCGCGTTTCGAACCTTGACCCAGTACGGATCAGATGATCACCCTCCAACAAGCCGCGATGTGGTGGAATACCTCATGTGGTGTGGCGATATGCGCCGGCTAGCGCAGCGATGATGTTCGAGAGCTTTAGGGCTTAAGCGATGAGAAACGTGCTCGTACTTAACGCAAGTTTCGAGCCGCTAAGTGTGGTGTCTGCCCGAAGGGCGACATGCCTTGTTCTTGCTGATAAGGCCGAGATTATTGAGTCTGGTGAAGAACTCGTGCGTTCGCCCTCCTTCGCAATGAACGTCCCCCTTGTTGTCCGGTTGCGATACATGGTGAAGGCCCCTCGACAACGACGGGCCGTGCTGTCTCGCCGAGCGGTTTTTGCTCGAGACGACTACCAGTGCCAGTACTGCGGGGCTCATGCTGACTCGATCGACCACATTGTGCCGCGCTCCCGTGGGGGCCATCACAGCTGGGAAAACCTCGTCGCTGCCTGCAAGCCCTGCAACCTTTCGAAACGTGATCGCACCCCGGAAGAGGCAGGTATGGTGCTTCGGCGTCCATCGGTCGCTCCGAAGTCCCCGGCGTGGGTAGTGATCGGTGTATCGCGAATGCCTTCTGCCTGGCTTGCGTACCTTCCGGTCGCAAGTTGAGCACTGAATCTCTCAGTCGCACGGCAACCGCTGAAGAGTTGCATGCGGTGACACCGATTCGTCGTGATGGGGTTCGCCTGGTGCGGTGCATTCCAGANTCGATGGCGCTGGTGCTCGGGTCTCGGCAGNCAGANCACCTNATCGACCTCGGACGTGCGGCTCAGCGAAACATCGAGGTGATTCGTCGCCGATCAGGTGGGGGAATAGTTCTTGTCGACCCTCATCAATCGTTGTGGATTGATATTGAGATTGGTGCTGACGACTCTCGCTATGTTGCTGAGCCGCTCGGAATGATGGCGCAGGTCGGCCGTTGGTGGCTCGCCGCCCTNNTATCTCTCGACTGCGCNNTTCCTNGCANATGGCAGTTCGTTGGTCAGACGGGTAGCGATTCGGANGGTGAACTCGTTTGTTTTGCTGGGCGTTCCCATGGCGAACTCATGGTGGAGCAGTCAAAGCTTGTNGGTCTGAGCCAANGGAGAACGAGGGACGGTGCTCGGGTTCAGGGTCAGTTNCATTTTGTTGATCCNACAGATGAGATTCTTGCTCTCCTCGTCGAGGAAGCCCCGGGACCGCTTCNAAGGCCTGCGATNGTTGATGAGCAGGTTCGAGATGTGCTNAANGNCAGATTCCTTGATGCGCTGACATCGGTGGTGAGCGCTTCACTCAGCCGCCGGTAGCGGTCGTACCTCCAGCATTTTCGTTACTGCGCGTCATTGTTNACCGATTTGNTCAGCCTGAATACCGCTCGCGTCATCTCATGTAGTGGCCTTCGAGCATCACAACCGTGCCGAAGACGCTGACACCGCATTTGACGGTTTTGGTGATGATTGGATNAAAATGGTTGATTTTGGTGTAAATAGGTGGGATACTTTTTGCGCTTGCAGGAAACCGCAATTTGTGAGCCGAGGCGGAGCGGGATGAAAGGGAGGGAAAGATGTTCGTCGGCGTGTACGACCGCAGCATCGACGACAATGGTCGTCTTGGCCTCCCCGCACCCTTCCGTGGTGAACTCGGTGACCGTTGTTACGCAACCCTTGATCCACAGGGATGTATCACCCTCCGGACGGTCGCCGTATTCGAAGCCGAGGCAAACGATGTCATCGAAGCGGTGAAATCTGGCACCGCCACCGCAAGGCAGCGACGTTCGGTTGCGACCCAAACGGTGTCAGTTTCGGTTGACAAGCAGGGACGTCTCACCCTTGACGAAAA
>PBWL01000047.1 GCA_002727235.1 Acidimicrobiaceae bacterium | reverse complement strand
ACCAAGCGACAACTGTGGAGCTTGTGCATAGATGTGCTCGAGCAACCAAGCCGATGACCGAAGCGCAGCCGCAGATTGTGCTGCGTGAGAACCAGTTCCGCCCTGCATGCAGTCTGCCATGACAGGAACATTCGGCTCATTCAGCCATTGGGCGACACAACAGATGTCACCAAGCGGAGTTCTTGCCAGCACCGGTATGCGACATTTGTACATATCTGCAGGAAGCGTGCTCACTCGGATAACCGTCGGTTCGTGTCGGGGGAGCACCGTGCACCTCACTACCGTGAACTCACACACCAGCACGTGAAGGAGGGTTGCGATGACATGGGACGGAGACGCATGCGGGCTTGTCGATCAGTTCCGAAGCGGTCAACTTCACCCTGCAGAGGTCATGAGCGAAACCCTCTCTGAGATCGCCTCAAGCACTCTCAATGCGTTCAGTTTCATTGATGAAGAGGGCGCGCTCAAAGCAGCAACAAATGCTGATGTGCAGGCGCCCTTCGGGGGAGTTCCTATTGGCGTGAAAGAACTCGACGCCGTGAAGGGTTGGCCCTATACCGAAGCAAGCGCAGTGCTCGCCGACCGAGTAGCCGAGCACACATCAACCATGGTGTCCCGATCAATCGGCGCTGGAGCGATACCAGTCGGTTTGACCACCTCAAGCGAATTCGGTGGAGTGAACCTCACACGTACGGTGCTCAACGGAGCAACCCGTAACCCTTGGGACCTGTCGCGAACACCGGGCGGATCATCCGGAGGTTCAGCATCCGCAGTCGCAGGTGGCCTCGTGCCAATCGCAACCGGAGGCGACGGCGGCGGTTCGATTCGCATCCCAGCGGGGTTCTGCGGGCTCGTCGGGCTGAAAGGAACATTTGGCCGCATCCCCCGCAGCCCGAAAACCCTTGTTGGCAACCTCACCGTCTCCATTGGCAGCTTGACACGATCGATACGAGATACAGCCCGCTGGTTTGACGTGACGAATGGTTTCGATCCGCGAGACACCTTGAGCTTGCCGAAAGTGACCGGCTGGGAAACTCAACTCGGGACGCTTTCCGAAACCTTGCATGGGTCCCGCGTTGCAGTGATCCCCGACTGGGGCGGTGCCACCGTCTCACCCGCAATGTGGGATGTACTCGCCGACGCCGCCGCCGAAATCATCAATGGATTCGGTATGCGCGAACAAGAGATCGACTCCACGCTCCCATCAATGGGTGCGGCATGGTCGATCAGCGGAATGATTGCTATTCGAGCAGAGCTCGGTGATCGCTGGCCAGCATGTGAAGGTGATCTCACCCCTGAAATTCGGGCCGGTCTTCGCTACACCGAAGGCCTCTACAACGAAGACGGCCGAGCCCGCATTGAGGAACGCCGCATGGCTGTCGTTGAGCGGATGGCCGACATCTTCAATGACGTTGACTTCGTGATCACAGCCTCAAACCCCGACATTGCGTTCAACGCCGAAGGACCACTACCTGACACCTTCGGTGGGCTCGTGGCCGGCGCACGAAATAACGGTCGCCTCACGTTCCCCGCCAATATCGCAGGAAATCCAGCGATCTCGATACCAGCAGGAAGCGTTGATGAATGCCCAGTCGGGCTGCAGATCATCGGCCGGCATCACAGCGAACAACAACTCCTCGACATCGGACTGTGGATGGAGCGCGAACGTCCATGGCCGCTTGTCGCACCCAAGCCCTGACGTAATGTCAGATCGACGCAACATGTGACAGCGTCCTCCAGCCAAAACTTCCTACGAACGGCTCCTTCTATATCTCCGCCTTCAGCACGTACGACAACGAGAATGCCTACCTTGTCGGTATCAATCCCTCAGAACTTCGGGCTGCGCTCGATGAGCAGCGTGCAAGGCCCAACATAGTTTTGAGCCAAAGTTGAGAGATGAACCTCCGAGGCTCTTCGACGAGCGGACGTCCGGTGCGGATAAGCACAGCCATCAACGCCAGCCTTGATCGTGTTTGGGAGGTCATCTCAACCGCTGGAAATCTCGAGAACGTTCACCCGTTCTGCTCCAGCAATCCCGTGTCAGCCTGGCCAGGCGTAGGAGCACACGACGAAGTGCATTACCGGAGTGGCTGGGTGTACCACCGTCATTTCACTCACTGGACCGACCGAACCGGCTACGAACTCGACATCGGCGCCATCGGCGAAGAAACCTCCCACGTCTCGTGGCGTCTCGACCCACTCGACGATGAGAACACCCGCCTCACCATCGAAGTCTGGCCCCGACCGGTGAGCCCGATACCCGGACTTCGCCAATTCCTGCGCTTCATCATTGTCGGCCCACTCATGCGCAACTACCTGAAATCAGTCACCGCCGGAGTCAACTGGTTTGCCACCTCTGGTGAGCCCGTGAAAGAAGATCAATTCGGGTCGCACATCTGGTTCTCCGCAAAAAAGCGCCACCGATAATTCCACGCTGGCGACACTACGTCGATGCTGCGGAGAGTCATCCAATGAGGGTGATCACACGAAGTAGGGTGCGGAGGCCAAGCGACTCGATCACCGAAGGCCACCACAATGTCGAATACAACTTCTCGATCAGCACCGGTTTCCCAAAAGGAAAGGGTGACGTCATTAGATCTCATTCGAGGCATCGCAATCCTCGGCATTCTCCCCATGAACGCTCTTACGTGGGGTTTCAGCGACTTCGCTGGCTACAGCAACGTTCGCGCTGTTGGAACTGAGCAGCCATTCGACTGGGTCATCGGAATCGCATCAAAATTGTTCATTGAGCAAAAAATGATGGCGTTGTTCTCTCTGCTCTTTGGCGTGGGGGTCGTTATTTTCTGGGAACGTGCCGGCTCGAAAACAGCGCACCCCAACTGGTTAAGCCTGTGGCGATTTGCCCTGCTGTTCGTCATCGGAAGCATTCATGCAGCGATCTGGTACGGCGACGTGCTGACTGCATACGCAATATCTGCACCGATCGTGCTGTTAGTTCATCGGCGATCACCGAAAATTCTCATGGCGGNAGGNGTTGGGCTTGTAGNACTTGGCTCCCTCAGCGCAGCGTTAGTTCAGATCGGTGTTAACAACGGCAGCNTTCCAATTGGCGAGTACTGGGTGCCTGGAGGAACTCCGTTGCTTGAAAGCGATCTNTTGGCCTGGTTTTATGCCGATGCCATATTGCGTTCGCTCGGGTTGATGCTNATTGGAGTGAGTTTTTATCGATTAGGCATTGTGCAGGGCACACGACCTCGAGAGTTCTACAAGAAAATGGCCCTGTGGGGCCTTGGTGTCGGACTTTTATTGACGTGCATCGGCGTTGCGATTCACGTCGTGGACCGCTGGTCTGAACGCACAGCCCTGACCGGTCATATTCCTCTTGGACTCGGCACCATCCCGATGGCACTTGGCTACCTCGGTGTCATTGTGTTGTGGAAGAACGACGCCAGCAAGTTACAGCAGCGACTGCAAGCCGCAGGTCGGATGGCGATGACCAATTATCTCTCTCAGACCGTCCTCGGTATTTCGACTCTTGCGGTTTTGGCCCAGGAAGTTGAACTCACGCGAACAATGATTTTCGCCTGGATACTGTTGGTTTGGGCCTTACAGCTTTGGTGGTCACCGTGGTGGTTGCAGCGTTTTCGTTTTGGTCCCGCCGAGTGGCTTTGGCGCTGCGGAACGTATCGGAGCCGCCAACCGTTCCGACGCTCAACTAACTGAGGAGCTGTCTTTCTTTTTCCGGCGACGGACTGCGACGATCCCGAGAACGAGATTTGACATCGCCCAAAAAAACAAGGCGGTCATGAAGAGCATAAGGGCAATCAATTCGTCTGCTGTGTCGCAGATAACTTCCGCAACAAGTCCTTCAATGCTGTCTTCAGTGACGCAAGAATCTCCGCCTGAGTAGATGGCGATCATGATTACGACGAAGAAGATCTGAACCGCAATAACCAACCAGGCAAATCGTGAGAGTTTTCGCATAGACGGTCACCGTAGTTCGCGGCATCGCAATGGTCGTTACGCGATCTGCTAGCGGTGCCGTAACGGGAGACTGCGTCTTTTAGCGGCGGCCACGGGTGAGAAGTGGACGTCGACGCGCATGGGGAAACACCTCAGAGAACTTCTCTTCGGCTGCATCAGTTCCGACTAGGAGTAATTCCCCGATGACTGGCAACGGCTGATGAGCGTCAGGGTTGCCTCGAATCGTGCCGTTGTGTTCGATGGCTACCACGTTGCAGTTCGTTCGACGGTAAATGTGCGAATCAGCGAGAGTTGAACCGATGAGCTCTCGCGGAATTGGAGTGCGGAACATGTTGAGCCCCTGGGCAACGAGCAAGGTTTCATCACCACGGAAGTGATTCCAGATCGTTGCAGAGCCTGTCCCCGCATATGACAGCACCGCATCTGCGCCGGCGCGGTAAAGGGTTGTCACGTTTCGTCCAAGGTTCGACCGTGAAACAATGCGCGCATCAGGACGCAGGCCTCGGCAATACCGGGTGAGGTACACGTTGACGTTGTCGTCATGAGTGGTGATAAGGATCGCTCCTGCATCTTCGATGCCGGCTGCCTCAAGCACCGACCGGTCTGCGGCATCGCCAATCACATACGACGGTTTTGAACGCCGGCGTTCGGCAAGTCGATCGATGATGGTGACGTCAATGTCTTCTGACATGAATGACTGCGCAGCGGCGCGCCCAACGCGGCCGCCGCCAATGATGATTGCCTTCGAGTCGGTAGGAGAGTGCACTGCAAACTCTTTGTCGAACCGAGCCAATTGGTCGGCAGTTCCGGCGAGAAGCAAGATCGATGAGTCACAGAGTTTTGTATCGCCAGTTGCGACAGCAAAGTCGCCGCGATCCCAGACGCCAATAATTCCGACCCCAACGAGAGATCGAAGTTGAGATTCTTGAAGTGTGCGATCAGCCAGGGCGGTGCCGACCACGCCTGCCTCAGCGATCTGCAGGCCAGCAAAATTTCCGATCTGGTGACTTTGGCCCCCGAGGCCGAGTGCTCGTGTCGCCATTGCGTTCCCGAGAATGTTTCCAAGTTGGACAACATGGTCAGCTCCTGCAATTTCAAGAATGTCTACAGCAGCAGGAGAATTTGCGCTCGAAAGAATTGTGGTGTCAGGGGCGATTTCTTGAACAGTGAATGCAATGTTGGTGTTGATCTGGTCATTCTGAGTTGCGACGACAAGAGCGGCATGCTCGACCCGGGCGTTGTGATATGTGCCCGGATCATCGAGCGCTCCAACGATGACGTTTCGGCCTTCATCGTGGAGACGGCCGGCCTCATCGACATCCTCAACCACGAGGACATACGGAAGTTCGGTTTTGTCAGCTCGGTCAATGAGATCCTGCTCAATGGGTCCGAGCGCCGTGAGAATGAGATGCCCCGAAGTTGACTCCGACAGCGTCCGTGGTGCCCGACGGCGCTCTCGTTCGTTAATCCACGGGATGAACACGAACTGGATGAACGCAAAGGGAAGCACGACAAGAAGAAATGCTGAGCCTGACACGAGCACAAGCACCGAAAACAACCGACCGAGGTCAGAGGTGAACGTGATGTCGCCGAATCCGAGCGTCGTCATGGTCGTCATCGTCCAATAGATGCCAGTCGGCCATGAGAATGTCCTTCCCTCCCGCGCCATGATCTCGTGGAAAAGGAAACTGAATGTCAGCACGAGGACGATGAAGATGAGCGAGAGGATGATGACGGTTTTGCGCCGTCGTCGCCGTTCTGTTCGTTGGGCTACCTGCTGGGCTCGTTCAAAACGACCGCGAGGGCTTCCTTGGTCTGATGAGCGGAATTGCCGAGCTGCTTGAGAAACGACAACCCCGAGAGACTTCAGCATGGATCGACTCCGAACGAGATTTCAGCCATAGCCCTGCTATTTCTATCAGCGTCAAGGGGTGGTTGTGGCCGATGCCCCCTCTGGCGACCGACATCTGTCGATAACCAACTCGGTTGGGTGCAATCCAGTTTGGTGAAATAGCAACTATGAGTAATCCGAAAGGCTGGTTTGATGTCACGCCCAAGCGGCATCTTCGCTCGCTTGCTTTCGTTGTTGCCGCTTCGGTGATGGCCGTGTCATGTTCCGAAAGGCGGCCGACATCAACCGAGCAGGTTGAGTCGACAACGCCAACGATCGAAACAACAACCAACACGATTGGATCTGAAACAACTGCGGTCGAAGCAGCAGAGTCCGATTCCGAAACAGCAAACTCAGAGACTGGATCCGAATCATCCTTATCTTCAGATGCGTCTCTCGATAATGAAGAAGGCCAGAATGACGAGACTCAACGTTGGCTAATGACGTTGGAGGCAATCTCGCTAGAAGAGGAGCAGCCGAGGTCAGGGTATGACCGTGACAGTTGGCCTCACTGGCGAGATACGAACGGAACTGGATGTGACAGTCGTAAAGACCTTGTGATGCTTTACGCCTTCGAGGACGCAGTTCTTGATTACGACAGCTGTTCTGTATCAGGTGGAGTTTGGTACTCGTGGTTCGACGGTGTGACGACAGACAACTCCTCATCTTTTGATGTCGATCACATCGTGTCCCTCGCAGAAGCTCATGATTCTGGCGGCGCGAATTGGTCTCGTTCAAAAAAACAGGAGTTCGCTAACGACGAGAGAAACCTCGTGTTGGTGTCTGCATCATCGAACCGATCCAAAAGCGATAAAGACGTTGCAGAGTGGAGGCCCATGCAATCGGTGTGGTGCGTAACAGCCCGCATGATTGTCTCCGTCAAATACTCCTACGGATTGTCAGTCGATCAAGCGGAGTTTGATGCACTTGAAGAGATGTTTGGGTACTGCGGGAAAGAAGGCCAGATTTCTTGGTGGGTCGAAAACCTGACGATGCCAACGTCGGCACCATCGACAACTGCTGCTGTCACGCAGACCACAACGGCAACTCAACCCAGTGCCCCTTCATCGACCGATGATGAGATCCCGCCGAACCCTGGCAACACTAAGAACTGCTCCGACTTTGACACTTATCAAGAAGCCAAAGCCTGGTTCGACTACTACTACCCGCACTACGGCGACGTTGCTTTCCTTGACTCTGACGGCGACGGCGAACCATGTGAATCACTGGCAGAGCTTCCAACTCCGACTACAACAATTATTGGAGATACAACTACATCGGTACCGGTGGTGCAGCCGTCTTCGTATGCGATCGATATCAGCGGATTCAGTTTCGCTTCCTCAGCGTTGACTATCCGCGTTGGCGACACTGTCACGTGGACAAACTTGGACTCTGCGATCCACACCGTCACATTCAGTGGGTCGGCGTCGCTTTCCTCATCTGGGTTGCAGGAGGGTGACACCCATTCGGTGACCTTTGACAGTGTCGGGACCTATGCCTACGGATGCTCCCCGCATCCGTCCATGCAAGGAACAATCACCGTCACCAAATAAGCGACTGCTACCTTCACATCAAGAAGCTAAACGCAAGTTCACCATGACCCTTCAGGTTTCATAGATTGAGCGCCTGCGCCGAGCACGCCATTGGAGGAAAAAATGACCAAATACTTTTTCATGATCTCGACGGATCCAGATGTCGACCCTCGTAAATGTGCAGTGGCGATTGCCTGCGCAGCTGAAGCAGTGACGAGCGGTAATGAAGTCGAAGTCTTCTTTGCCTCGCACGCGGTTCAACTTCTGCAAGGACAGTTCATCGACGGTCTTGATGATCGGGTTGGTATGCCATCAGGAACCTGCCGAACAATGATGAATACCCTTATTGAGGGAGCAAAGATCGCCTGTTCAACGGGCTCTCAAGCAATTGTCGGAGTCACCCCCGAAAACGCGGCCGAAGTGCTCATGGATCCAGACGGCTTAGTGTGGAGCGGTCCCCCAGGAGTGGTCGCAATGAGCGCAGCTGCCGACGTTGTGCTCTCGTTCTGACACGTTACTGCCCACCAGTCGGGCTCTGTTGCGACCGTGGGTTATGGTCGAAGAATGAGTTCTTTGATGACATTTACCCAACGTGAGCCGCTCACCGAACAAGAGGCACTCGACTACGTGCAATCGCTTGGCTATCACTCGCTTGCGTTCGACGACTCGCATGAGGTCGATGAAGAGCTGCATTGGCATGAATTCGACTCAGTAGCGATCGTCATCTCTGGCTCAGGTTCATTTGCCGATGAGACAGGCGCGGTCACACAGGTTCAGCCCGGATGCATGGTTACAGCAGAAGCCGGGTGGCTTCATCGAACCCTCGCAGGTACGCAAACTCGAGTGGTTCTGGGATCAAACATGCCGTATGAAGAGTGGAGCCATCCAATCAACAAGCCGCCAGTCTCGTAACTTGCTCGTCGCGATGCACTTCTGATGAGCATCGTGCGCGAAACTGAAGTATGCAAATTCGCGCTCGGTCGTTAGCCCTCACTCTGACCCTTGCCCTCGGAGCGATTGCGTGTGGCGGAGATCCCGTTGCAGACGAGACCGAAAAAATCGTCGAAGATGCAGAGCAAGAACGCTCCGGAGAGGCAGCGACCGAATTCGATGACGACGACAGCGCGCCCGCCGATGACGACATTGCCAGCATCTCAAACGACAACGAAGAAGCCAATTGGACAGTCCTCGTATACGTCATGGGTGATAACGACCTTGAGCCGTTCGCGGTCGGTGACATCTTCGAAATGGCAGAAGCTGGATCAAATGAACATCTCAATATCGTCACTCTCATCGATCGACACCCGGGATATGCAGATGACGAGATAGGCACACTTGGAAATTTCGAAGGCACCCAGCTGATCCACGTTGGAAAAGAAGAAATACTCCAATCGGTTGATCTCGGAGAACTGAACACGGGTTCTGCAGACGAACTCGCAGGATTCGTCGCTGCAGGAATTCAGCAATTTCCGGCAGACCGTTACGCACTCATCATTTGGGATCACGGTGCCGGCTGGCCCGGCATGGGGCCTGACGAGACTGATGGCGAAGATATTCTCACCCTCCCCGAAATGGGCGAAGGAATCACAAAAGGCCTTGAAGCCGCAGGTGTCGAGCGTCTTGACCTCATCGGATTCGACGCTTGCCTGATGGGGACGTTCGAGGTTGCCCACGCCATGCGTGACGTCGCTGATGTCATGGTTGCATCAGAAGAACTCGAACCAGGTCACGGTTGGGATTTCTCGTCACTCGAAATTCTCCGCAGTGGCGACGATGTCTCCGCAGTCGAACTCGCAACGACCATTGTTGACACCTATGAAGCGCACGCAAAAGATTTTGGTACCGCATTCGACATCACGTTGTCGGCAGTTGACCTCACCAAACTTGGCGAACTTGATGCCGCACTGCGAGAGCTCGGTGACGTCATGGAGTTTGCTGATAGTGCTCTACTCGCAGCACTTGGCTCCGCCCGGCAAGACTCACTCGCGTTCGGTGATAGCCCTGACCCGTCACTCGCAACCAATGCAGTGGACCTAGGTGTTCTGATGAACGAGTTGTCGGAGAACAACATTTCTGTCCGCCCCGAAGCCGACGCAGTGCTGGGGGCGCTCGAGACAGTCGTCATCCATGAGATCAGCGGAATTGCAACTTCAAAGGCCACCGGCCTCAGCGTCTATTTCCCTCCATCGTCTGACTATTTCGATGGTGACTACTTTGATCTTGGAGAAGTGCCCGGCTGGTCAAAGGTTCTCAACTCCTACTTCGATGGCGGATCGAGACTCGCCTCTACAGGCACCGTCGCATTCGATGAAGAGATCGGTATCGAATACTTCTTTGACGATTCAGGCATCAATGTTTTTGGAACCGTCATTGAGGGAGGGTCTAATTCCATCGTTTCTGCCGAAATTCTTTACGGGGTAATCGATGACAGTGATGGATCGATCATTTTCATTGGAGAAGAGCCAGCTGATTACACCTCATTTGGCGACGGCACCGGCGAGGTCTACGGCTTTTATGACTTGACAGCACTCACATTGTCGGACGGTATCGACACCGACTACGCCTACCTCGACATGGAATTCGATGAGGAGTCAGGATTCCTTTTCTTTGATGTACCCCTTTGGTACGTGCCACCAGAAGAGTTTGATACCGATGACCCGTACCACGACCTTGTACTCGCATTGACGCTCGATGCCGAAGGCAACATCGTCAGTGAGGTGTACTACGAGTTCACCGATGACGGAATGATCGGTGAGCTTTCAGCTGACCCTGATGGCCTGATCTTCCCCATCGTGCTGAACGAGTACCCAGATGGCACGGCCGAATGGCTCACCCTCAGTGAAGTTGGGTTGTACGCAGATCTTCCAAACTTGGTCTACGATCTCGAACCCCTTGACCCAGGTCTCGAGATCTACGTCGAACTCGTGATCACCGACTATGCAGGAAACGTTTCTGCTCAAGGTGGATTCGTCGCTCTCCCGTAGCCGCTCCTGAGGGCACCACAACAGCCGAGTTACGTTGCGAGTTCAGCGATCACGCCGTAGTGGTCGCTCGCAACGACACCNTTCACCGGCTCGATACCGAAACGTTCAGCGCTGACCGGGTTCCCTTTCGGCCGAGAACGCGGCCAGCCTGACATGACGTAATCGAGACGTCGCTCGGGCCATGCAGAATTAAGGACATAGGGATTGTTCGACGAGTAGGTTGCGCCAACCCCTTCACCTCGCTGAGCCCACGCATCTGTCGTCACAAAACGGGCTACATATGCCGGCCCTAGACCAGTCAGGCGTCGAATCTCATCGCTTTCAGGAACCGCGTTGAGATCACCGATCAAGATCGGTGGATATGAATCGTTGTCGTCACCCCGTTGGGCAACGATGAGCTCACAGATCTCGGCTAACTGACGCTGCCGGAGTGCGCTGTTGTCAAACCCATGTGAGAGATGAGTGCAGTAGACCATGAGGTCGCCTACAGGTGCGCTGATGTGTGCCCACAACACCGTCCGGTGAGGTGGCATGTCGCCAACATCGAGATACTCCCAACCGTGGCTGATGATCGGCCATCGACTCGCAATCACGTTTGCGATTCCCCAGCGATCATGCTTTTTATCAGGTGAGACAGCGGCGTGGTAGCCCAACTCGCTGCGCAGCTGTGCGACGTGGTCAGGGTCTTTTGTACTCACCTCTTGCAAACCAACAATGTCGGCACCGAGAGCGGCAAGTGTTGAAAAGATGGCTGGTTGACGTTCTTGCCAGTTGCCATGTCGACACCACAGGTTCCACGTTGCCACGCGAATCATTTCGCCCCACTCATGCGGTCATTCCATCAAGTTCGCCGAGCAGAGCCGCAACATCGATGCGCCACTGCCCTTCATCTGGCGTGAGGACATACGCCATGACATGGCGACGCTCGGTGCCGAGTTCGATGAGAAGATCTCGTGAATCACCCATAAGTTGGCATGCCGCGACTGAAATCGAGGGGTTTCTCAACAGAAAGCCGTACTCATACGAGATCATGCGTTCGAACTGTTCGGCTGTGGTATTTGAACGAAATGACGCTGAGGAATANGAGAGAGCGGCAACAAAATCGCCTTGTGATATCGCAAATGTTTGCGCCTCGATAACCGCCCGTAGTTCACCTGATTCAGCTTCTGGGCACGTCGCTCGGGGAACCGTTGACGGAGTCGTTGGGACTGTTGTCTCAACGACAGTGACCGTCGTCGACGATTCGGCCTCTACGGCAGTCTCAGCGANANCGCNGCTTCCTGCGCAGCCAGCGATCACAAGGGTGAGGGCCGNAAGGCCAATGATGCANCGGTGAAGGTGAGAAGTCATGAGCGAGGCCCCGTCGAACCTACAGCCCGACGACGATCTACGCTAATGGTGTGTCGATCGACGTGCATTCTCATTTCGAGCAACTGTCTCGAGACGGATACACGATTATCAACGACGCGATNGACCTCGAACTCATCGACGAGTTGCGAGACGACGTAGAGCGGCTACAAGACGAACTGCAGCGCAGGCCTGCGAACAACAAATTCGAAGGAAACCACACCACCAGGACCTACAACTTGCTCGCATACAGCGAACTCTGGCAACAAGTGCCCGTTCACCCGTCCGTGTTGCCAATCGTCGAATCTGTCCTCGGGGCTGAATGTCTCATCTCGAGTCTTGCATCAATCGCGATTGGCCCCGGAGAGCGCGCACAAGTGCTCCATGCGGATGACCAAGTGCAGCCACTCGCAAAACCACACATCGCAACCGTCTGCAACTCGATGTGGGCTCTCACCGATTTCACCGAAGACAACGGAGCCACCCGTCTCGTGCCAGGAAGTCATCTATGGCAGAACCCCAATTACCGAGACGGTGAACACGACGTTAAGACCCTGCCGGCTGAAATGCCGAAAGGCAGTGTGCTCATTTGGCACGGAAGTTTGTGGCATGGCGGGGGAGCGAACACAACGACAGACGAAACCCGGGTCGGTATTGCAATGAATTACTGCGCAGGGTTCATTCGGCAGCAAGAAAACATCCAACTTGGAATCCCACCGCACATCATGGGGACGTTCACCCCACAACTTCGTGAACTTTGTGGACTTGGGGTCTACCGCGGCCTGACTGGCAACATCGATAAGCGCAGTCCAGCCGAAGTGCTCTACGGCGACCCACCTTCTCGGCAGATCTGGGATCAAGAACCGACAGGTGGTAACTGACATGCACCAGACGAGCAGCATCGGTCGCCTTCGCCNACTCNNATCACGTTCAGTGTTTGTGTTTCTNGGAGTNATGATGACNATCGCTGGGCTNTCTCGACCAGCACTTGCNGAAACAACTGAAGTTCACNTCATCGACATATCAGGGACAATCGATCTCGGAATTGCNGCNTTTCTCGAACGTCAGATCGATCAAGCACAAAGCAGTGGAGCANCTGCGTTCATCGTGGTCATGGACACACCTGGTGGCCGTGTCGACGCTGCCATCAGCATGCGTGATGCACTCCTCGCAACCGACATGCCCACGATCACCCTTGTCGACACCACGGCGCTGAGTGCCGGCGCTCTCATCGCTCTTGCCACCGACACGATTTATATGACACCGGGCGCTGTCATCGGAGCCGCAACACCAATCAACGGGGCAACGGGCGAAACCGCAGACGCGAAAACAATCTCAGCAGTTCGAGGCCTCTTCGAGTCAACAGCAGAAGCAACCGGAAGAGATGCAACGTACGCAGCGGCAATGGTTGACCCCGACATAGAAATTGTGGGCATCATTGAACAAGGAGACCTCTTGACCTTGACTGCATCATCGGCAGTAGAAGGCGGTCTTGCGGCAGCGGAAATCGCCGGTCTCAAAAATGTCTTGAACGACCTCGGCGTTGACGCCGACTCAGTCGACATCGCAACACCAGGGATACTTGAGACGATTTCTCGATTCGTCACCTCCCCAACGGTCGCAGGGCTCTTGCTTCTCGCTGCGATAGGACTACTCATTGCTGAGGTCACGACGGGTTCTGGCGGCCTATTTGCCCTTGGTGGCGTTGGGCTTTTCGCCTTGTTCTTTTGGGGCCATCTGCTCGCAAAACTCGCTGGATGGGAAGACGCCGTATTGCTTGCCATCGGCATTGCTCTCATCGCCGTTGAAGTGTTCGTGATTCCTGGGTTCGGTATCGCCGGTATTGCCGGAACAGTTGCGCTTGTTGCCGGAATGGTGATGTCGCTGCTTGGACGAAACCTTGACTATGCGCCCTCAGGAACATTCCGCACTGCAGTTCTCACCGTGGTGATTGCGCTGGTCGGAGCAGCTATCGCTGTTGCGTTATCGATCAAGTTTGTTTTCCGGAACTCGCGGCCCTATCGAGTTGACCGAGGGATCATGCTGAGGAGCACGGTTGCGCAAGGCGAATCACCATCCATTCGGCCCCGGAGATGGTTGAACTTTTTTGACGGAAACGAACGGCTTGAGCGCTCAACACAATCCGTGGGAGACTCTCGGGAGGAGCACCCTTCTGATAAGGACGCTCCGCCAACAGATTGAGGTAATAAATGAATGGAAGTGACATCTTGGCTTTAGTGCTACTCGGAGTGGTCGTATTTATCTTCGGCCTCATTCTCTATTTCGTACCGATCGGCCTGTGGATCACCGCATTGTTTTCTGGTGTGCGAGTGCGGATTGCAACGCTTATCGGTATGCGACTCAGGAAGGTGCCCCCGGGTCAGATTGTTCGCCCGTTGATTAGTGCGACGAAAGCGGAAATCGGACTAGAGATTGGCCAGATGGAGGCCCACTTTCTTGCAGGTGGAAATGTCGGAAGAGTTGTGGATGCTCTGATTTCGGCTGACCGTGCGGCGATTGACCTCCCGTGGCAGCGCGCCACGGCGATTGACCTTGCTGGCCGAGACGTGTTGCAAGCGGTACAGATGAGCGTGAATCCGAAAGTTATTGACACGCCGAGGGTTGCTGCGGTTGCAAAAGATGGAATCCAAGTCGTTGCGGTTGCAAGGGTGACAGTTCGAGCGAACATCGATCGCCTCGTGGGTGGTGCAGGAGAAGAAACAGTTATCGCTCGTGTTGGTGAAGGAACAGTGTCAGGAATTGGCTCTGCGGAGAGCCACAAGTGGGTGCTGGAGAACCCGGAAGCGATCTCGAAGCGAGTACTCGAACGAGGGCTCGACGAAGGAACTGCGTTTGAAATTCTCTCGATCGACATTGCCGATGTGGACATTGGTCGAAACGTTGGCGCAGAACTCCAGACCGATCAGGCGGATGCCGACAAAAAGATCGCTCAGGCGCAGGCGGAGCAGCGTCGTGCGATGGCTGTTGCTGAAGAACAGGAAATGCGCGCTCGCGTGGTGGAAGCAGAAGCTCAAGTTCCTCTTGCGCTGTCAGAGGCGTTGCGCTCAGGCAATCTCGGTGTAATGGATCTTTACCGAATGCAGAACGTGCAGGCCGACACCCAGATGCGTAGCAGCATCGCAAGTGACGACGACACCACAGAGCAGTGAGTTCAATCCCGCCTGGGTGGTATCCAGACCCATCGGGCCAACACCAATATCGTTTCTGGGACGGTCAAGGCTGGACCACGAGAACTGCGTACCCGAAAAACCCTCAACAGGCGCGCCCAGCAGAACAACCGAAGCAAACGAAGCCCGCAGAGACAGCGCAGCCAGCGCAACAAGTTGCCAGGCGTGAGGCGGTCGCTCAATCGCCACGCCAAGAAGCGCGCCGCGAGCAGGCGGTCGAGGCGGCCGGACAGGAACTTGCGGCTCCCGAAGTTAAACGCCCACAGACGACTCAAGCCCCGAGCGAGGTCAAGCGACACGCCCGAGTGCAGGCCAAACCTCGGAATGTTGAAGAACGTACCCAAACTCGAGCAACTCGAACATCCGAATCTCAAATGAAAACACGGCAGCAGCGCATGCGCAACTTGTTGCAGGGTGGCCTTCGAGACGCCGTGATCATCAACGAAGTGCTTGGCCCACCGGTCGGTCTTCGCAATCAACGCGAACAAGATCTGTAGCGCTGAACCGAATCTCAGTGCACCGCCTCTGACTCGTATCTACTGACGGTGAGCGGCAAAGGTAACTCAGAAGCAATCTTCTAAAGGAGTTCCCCCATGCCAATCAGTTCGAACCCGCTTGAAAAGAAAATGATCGAAGTAAACGGCAAGCAAATGGCCGTTCACGACTCAGGTTCAGGTCAGTCTGTNGTATTTCTTCACGGCAACCCGACGTCATCGTACCTGTGGCGCAACATCATCCCGCATGTCGCAACCACCGCTCGTTGTATCGCCCCGGACCTCATCGGTCACGGTGACTCCGACAAACTCGACGACACAAGCCCAGGTCAATACACGTTCGTTCAACATCGCGAATATCTCGATGGAGTTCTCGATGCGCTCGACCTCGGTGATGACATCATTTTGGTTATCCACGACTGGGGGTCAGCCCTTGGGTTCGACTGGGCGAACCGTCATCGCGATCGAGTCGCAGGAATTGTGTTCATGGAAGCGATCGTTCGGCCGGTCACCTGGGACGAGTGGCCAGAACTTGCGCGGCCGATCTTCCAAGCGTTCCGGTCAGATGCCGGCGAGGAGATGGTTATTGAAAAGAACCTCTTCGTCGAAGCAGTGTTACCGGGCTCAATCATTAGGGACTTTGAGCCGGCCGAAATGGATGAATATCGCAAACCGTTCACAGAGCCTCAACATCGACGCCCCACTCTTACCTGGCCTCGGCAGATCCCAATCGATGGTGAACCAGCCGAGGTCGTTGAAATAGTCCAGTCATACGCTGATTGGCTGTCAGGCACCTCGCTGCCCAAACTTTTCGTCAACGCGGACCCTGGAGCAATTCTCACTGGTGCGCAACGTGATTTTGTGCGGTCTTGGCCAAACCTTTCTGAAGTAACTGTGCACGGCAATCACTTCCTGCAAGAGGACAGCCCAGATGAAATCGGCCAAGCCATCAATGACTGGATGAACGGCCTCTAGAGCCAGCGACCCTTTTATGCAGGGCTCGATACGTCAGGAGAAAACGATCGTGAACGAGTTCGTGACCGGAGAAATTCTCGTTGAGACAGAGGAATTCGCCGATTACGGCGGATGGTCACTCGACTCCCAATTCGCACACGAAATGGGATCGCCATACCTCCTTGCTCACGGATACGGCCGACCTGTCGACGACGCCCAAACCACGATCGAAGTTGTCACTGCCGGCCGCTACCAGGTTTGGGCCCGAACAAAAGACTGGGTTCCCGCTCATCACCCCGGTCGCTTCAACGTTGCAATCAACGGACAGGTCATCGAACACGAATGCGGGAGTCATGGCGGAGACTGGGTGTGGGAACACATCGGNGAGATTGACTTGCAGCAAGGGTCGGTCGACATTGCGTTACGTGACCTCACCGGGTTCGATGGAAGGTGCGACGCGCTCTTCTTCAGCTCAACGGGCTCCCAACCAGTTGACGGAATAGGTGAAGAGGCCCATCGTTGGCGAAAAGAGCGACGCGGGCTGCCAATTGAACCTGAAGAGGCTGGCAGTTTTGATGTTGTCATTGTCGGAGGAGGAGTGACCGGCTCAATCGGTGCGCTAGCTGCAGCGCGACTCGGCCGAACCGTAGCTCTCATCCAAAATCGACCGGTGCTCGGCGGAAACGCAAGCACCGAGATCGGCATCGGACCCCGAGGAGAGAAAGGCCCCTTCGTCGCAGAAGCCATTTCTCGAACTCCTGAAGGAAACCTTCAGGTGCACCAACAACTCAACGCCGAACCCCATGTCGAGATCTACACCGAGTTCCAAGTATTCGATCTTGTTTACGATGCGGGCACGATCTTGTCGGTAGACGCTCGACACGCCCGCAGCGGGAAAGAGATCCGAATTGCAGGAGTCCAATTCATCGACTGCACCGGAACTGCAATTCTTGGGATGTTGTCAGGTGCTCCCACCATGTTNGGAATCGAGAGCGCCTCAGAATTCGGTGAGTCACACGCCCCACCGGAACGCCTTGATCAACACCATGGTCACACACTGTTCTTTCGCACACGAGAAGCCGAACACCCTGTCGGCTTTCCTGATGTGCCTTGGGCGACCGAAGTCGCCAAAGACTTCGCTGACCTCGGAGGTCAAGCTATCGAACCTGGCCGAGACAACGGTGATGGGCCGGTCATTGAGGCCTTCCGACCCGACGAAGATGATTCATTTGGGAATCTGACAAGGAGACTTACGCACTACTGGGAATACGGGCAGTGGAACGACCCGTACACCGAAGGGGAACACATTCGAGACCACTTGCTGCGAGCGGTGTACGGAACGATGAGCAATATCAAAACGATGGAAGCCGACCAGTGGGCCAATCTCGAATTTGACTGGGTCGCGTTCGTGCCCGGTCAAGGAGAGTTTCGTCGTTACGTCGGTGACTACATCCTCACCGAAAACGACATCCGAGAACACACACAATTCCCCGACGCAATCGTGCAGAACTCGGGCGCCTTTTGCCTGCATCACCCGATCCATGAAAAGTACGACTTCCGTTTAAAGTCGTGGACATGGGACACCCGAGACGACCTGCCATTCGCTATCCCGTTTCGCTGCCTNTACTCATCAGAAGTTGACAACCTCATGATGGCCGGAAAGCACATCAGTGTCACCCATGTCGCAGGATCAGTCACCAAGTTCATGGGTAATGGCGCTCAACACGCAATCGCTACCGCATGCGCTGCGGCCCTGTGTGTCAAATATGGCGCAAGCCCGCGCCAAGTGCATGACTATCACCTCACCGAACTTCAAGAACTCGTTGCAGACGTCCACTCGGCGTAGCACCAAGAGAAAACCTCTTCACGAAAGAGCACCGACTCTTTACCATTCCGCCGAGCGAATTACGGTGGCGAAATGGACAGTCAAGATGTTGCAAAAAGCATGCGCGGCTCCGTTGGGATGCTCGCAATGCACTGGTTACTCGCCCCCTCAACCACAGAACAGGCTGTTGAAGCCGGCATGCCAGACGGCATTGCGGGCTATGCAGTTGGCAGGCTAGGGGTTTTGGGCGACTGCCCTGTCGACAACGTTGTCGCAGCGGCATTCTTTTGGGACCCAGAGTTTCTTGCAAAGCAAACCGTGAAGGGACGCGCACAGTTTGATCCGAAAGAGGGTGCACCGATTTACGCAAAGATCTGCCAGAAGTGGGGCGAAGACCACCTCAAAGGTTTCGACGGCATTGAGCGACTCGGTGAACTCGCTGAACGGGTCGTGAATAACGCAAGCCCGCTCGGAGCACCCCTCTTCGTCGGTTGGCGTGATCAGACACTCCCTGAACCCGGCGCAGGAAGAACAATGCAACTCTGTCAGACCCTCAGAGAACTTGGGTTTTCTCGGTTCTGCTCAGCAATGCTCGGCTCAGGCCTGTCACCACTCGACGCGATTATGAGTGGGCCAACGGGAGCGTGGAACGCCGAGATGTTCGGCTGGAAGCCACCATTTCCAGATGGCGAGCCCAATCAGGGTCGGCGCCAAGAGATAGAAGTTCACGCCAACACACTTCATGCACAAGATTTTGAAGTCTTGAGCGCTGAAGAACGAGAAGAGTTCGTGGCGCTCTGCAAGCAGGCACGCAACCATGCAACATCTCTGATGACCGAAGGTTCAAGCGCAATGATGCCGGGTAAGTGACATGCAGATCGACGTCGCCTCAGTTGATCATGCGTTAATGACGACGAGGGCGGTGCGCCGCCGACTCGATCTTGAACGACCAGTTGACCAAGAAATTCTTCTNGAGTGCATAGATATNGCGGAGCAGGCNCCATCAGGTGGCAANCAGGGGAGTCGCCGTTGGATCATTGTTCAAGACCAAGAGATTAAAGATCGCATCGCGGAGATCTACATGGAATCCGCGGGTCAGTGGATGATCGCCNCATACGAGAAAATTGAAGGCACCGGCCACCCACAAGAAAAAGTGATGGCATCAGCTGCGCATCTTGCGCAACATTTGTCCGAGGTGCCCGCCATTGTGATTCCCACCATTATCGGAGTTCACGATGGAAGCGGGCGACCAGGCTTGTTTGACTCAGTGATCCAATCAACATGGAGTTTTTGTGTTGCCCTGCGCGCTCGCGGCCTCGGATCAGCATGGACAACCGCAATATTGTCTCGTCGAGACGACCTCGCCGAACTGCTGGGAATTCCTGAAGGGATGACACAGATCGCAATGCTTCCCGTGGCGTGGATGAAAGGCACNGACGTCCGCCTTGCGCCGCGACGGCCAGCGCGGGAGGTCACCTACTTCGATCGCTTTGCGACAACCTGGGCGACGGGGCCGAATGCCGACCACACCATCGACGATGGCCCCGGAGTCGTAGTCGAACGGGATATCAAGGCATCACCGGCATCGGTATGGCAGTTTGCTAGCGATATCAATTTCGGAGCCGAATACAGTTCGGAATTTGTCGGTGCACGCTGGGACGACCCCGATGCGGAAATCATCGTTGGCTCATCGTTCACTGGGTCCAATCAACACGAAGCAATCGGCACATGGGACGTGCCGTGTTTCGTCAGCTCATACTCGCCAGAGCGATCGTTTGGATGGGTTACATCTGACCCCGACAACCCCGGGGCCCAATGGCTTTTTGACCTCGAACGAATTGCAGGCGCAACTCGCCTCCGATTCTCTGTAACGCTTGGGCCAGGCCCATCAGGGATCAGTCGTGCCATCGCTCAGACGCCAGAAAAGACCGGCAAGATTATCCGTCGGCGGCTTCAGGAGCACCGAAGCAACATGGAGGCCGTCATCGAGGGCATTCAGCGTGCAGCAGAGAGCATCGAACCCCCGAAGTCGAAGAATGGCGTACCGGCGCCCCTCAGTGGATGACCTTTTCGTAGCCGGATAGTTAAGTAGGAGAAAGTTCAAGCATTGGCCAAGGAAACCGACGAAATCGTCTTTGAGAATGCTATCTCGCCGCGTACTCAGATGGTTATTGCCATTTCAGTAGCCGTCGTGATTGTTGGGCCGATCATTACATATGGTTTCAAGACCTCAACTCTGGCCCCGCTCGGAGCAGCTTTTGTCGCTCTCGCATTCATGGCAGGTTTCCGACAAATGACTGTGCGCGTGAGTCGCATCAACCTCCAGGTGGTTTTTGCCTACGGGTGGCCTCGACGCACAGTACAACTGTCTGAAATCGTGGANGTTTCGACCCATCGCATGCGAGCGATATACGGCTGGGGAATCCGCGCCGTCCCAAACGGGATGCTGTGGAGGGCCGGTGGCCATCACGCAGTGAGACTTGAACTGAACAGCGGTCGGTACCTTTACATCGGCGCTGCTGATTGTGAAGACCTTGCACGCGAAATCAGCGAGCGGTTACCCACCCGTTGACATCAACTCAGCAGCGCAGCTGCCGGTCCCAGATGCTGGACGAAGGGTCATTGCAGCAACTCCGAGATGACCGGCGGAGAAGCTATTTCCGTCTCGTTTTNCGAAAAGGTTTGCATGCTCAAAGCGTNCGAAGTGGTCGGTCATCACGTGACCACCACAGTGCCACTTCGTGCTGCGGCNGNTCTCGCACATTTTGTGATTTCTTCTTCCGTTCTGGCGCAAGAGTTCTCCAAATAGGCAGATTGCCTTCAAACTTTGAGAGTGAAGTTGCTGTGCGTGTGTGCTCTTGCGGTGGTCGCTGCATCATGTTCGGCTTCCCAGCAACAGGACGCTCGTGCAGACCCGAACCCATTAGCGGTGACGACCACATTTGCTGACACTGCGAGAACAACGACGTCTCTTTCAGAAGAGGTGGTGGCACCAGCGATTGCAGAACCCTCGACCGATCAGGCAGCAACCACCACATTGAGTGTCACCGAGCCGACTAACGCCAGCACTGGTCAGTCATGTCAACGACTACTGGAATCAGAAGACCAGCCATGGGTGGTAGTCAACGATGGTGTCATGGGCGGGAGATCACAGGGCGCAATCACAACAGAAACCAACCGGATGAAATTCACCGGAAACATCGTCACTGACGGCGGCGGTTTCTCGTCGGTCCGCAGGTTGCTCAACGATGGTCTCGACGAGTCAGATCGGTTGCAACTGAGGTTGCGCACCGACGAACGTCGATACGAGGTACTCCTTACCGATATTGACTCCCAGGCATACCGTGTGACCTACTACGCGCCGTTGGAGACAGAAGGAGACGGCTGGCAAGTCGTCGACGTCTCGTTTGAAGCTCTCGAAGCTCGCATCTTTGGTCGACGGGTAGATGCTCCGTCGTTCCAACCTCACAAAGTGACGACGATTGGGATCATCCTTGCTGACGGGGCAGACGGTGAGTTTTCACTGGAACTTGACTGGATCAGCGCCTGCTCCGGCACCCTGTAATAAAGAATGACGGAGCAGGCGAGTTCGCAGAAGTTTGACGTCGCTATGACTTCAACATGATGATGAGCATCACTGGGGTGCCGAGCATCACCAATGTCATTAATCCGAAATAGACAGGGAATGGCGCCTTCGCAAAGTTTGCGCCAAACGCGCTTGCTTTGAGGTCGTCGTCCATGTCATTTCGCATCGTTGCAATATCGATGACCGCGCCGAACGCTGCGAACCAGAGAAAAAATCCGATTCCAGCAACAGCGATTGATAGCGCAGTTGATGCCCCGCTTGAGAGATCACCAACCGCAACGACTATCGAAACGCCTACTGTGAGGAATACGAGGCATTTGAGGCTCACCCACAGCATCGTGGCTCGGTGATCAGCCCAGCGGTACAGGTCTTTTGACTTCATTTGTTATCGATCCTTATTCGATCAGTAGATCGCCATCATCTCGGCGATGACGATAAGAGCAACAATGACCACATTGGCGATGCGGAATACGGCGATTGGTGCTTTCTCAAGTCGTTTGCCCATCGCTGTATCCATGAAGCCTTCCATATCTCTCATGGCAGCATTCAGGTCCTGCAGCGCATCGTCCATGAATGCAACGCACCACAGTGAACCAAGAACGATCCATGCGGCAAGAGCCAATTGGATTCCTGAATCATTAAGGCCTGCTCCTGCAAATCCCAGAACGACGCTAAGTGTTGCATGGGCGAGTGTGAAAGAGATGACGATTGTTCGAATGTCGGCGGCGCGCGCTAGCGCCATTTGCATGTATCTGTTTTGGTCCATAATGAACCCCCTTTATGGATATTTTGGTGATTTATGGATATTTTGGCGACGATCTGTCGCCGGCTCCACCCTACGAAAGTCAGGAAACTGGAGCAGGGATACTCAGATGTGAGGGGCTGGTCCGAAATTCAGAAAACGCAGTAGTGGCTGCGTTTTAGCCGCTCCCAACTGAGCTTCGGGAACGCGTTTTCTGGTTTTCTGAGATGCTTCATATTTTCTCGCAACGCTTGCAGGCCTGTATGCAGCGTTAGCGCCTGCGCAGATTCGTGCTCGGACCGCAGGAAGGTGCTCGCCAGCATTTGTATGCCACTGAGAATTCCTGCTCCAATGACGCTCTGGATTTCAGCCAAATCCGACGTGGTACGTTGAAGTTCACGTCGATACATCGGGGGGATCCAAGATGCCAAAAGCAGTTATGTTTGGTAAGTACAGCACGGAGGCCTGGAAGGGCGCGGTAGAACAAGGCGCTACAGCGCGAGAGACCCAGGTGAGGGCGCTATTTGAGAGTCTTGGCGCCTCGCTAGATGGGTTTTACATGCTTCCTGGGGGAGATTGGGACTTCATGTTGATGGTCGATGTGCCCGGCGCAGACACGCTGGCTGCAGTCAAGAAGGCTGTAAGTCCGACCGGGGCAGTTGTTGCACAGGACACGAGGGTGATCATGACAGCTGCAGAGTTTGACGCAAGTGGCAGCGGTTCGTACAACGCCCCGAATGGTTGATGAGGGCAGAGTGACATGAGTGATTATGAGTTAAGCGCAGGTCTCCGCCACCTAGTGAGATGCACTTCGAAACTTGACGATGTCATTTCTCGGGTACCTGAGTCTGCTTGGGAGTCTCCGACATGCTGCGAAGGTTGGAGCGTTCGAGATTGTGCATCGCACGCAATTGGAGTTCTCGCGAATTTTCGAGCCCGGATTATCGGGGCCGACTTGGTCGATGTAAACGACGGGTCTTGGGCGGGCTCCAGCCCTTCAGAGTCCTCGCGATATCACCTCGCTCGCCTGCTCGAGGTTCTTCCGCAGGTGAAGCCCGACGAGGTGTTCAGCCACCCTCTTCTTGGCGAGATCTCGTACGAAGACTTTTTCGGGTCGCTTGCATACGACCCACTGATCCACGCGTGGGATATTGCGGACGGAGCGGAAATTGAACACTGTATCGATGAAGAAACAGCGTCCGAAGCAACAGAGTGGTCAGGTCATCTTGTCCACAATGTGCGATCAGATGATTACGTGTTCAATCCGGCATGTGGTGACGACACGCTAAGCCGGTTGGTGGAGTCGACAGGCCGAACGCCCGTTCGCGGTTGGTAGCCCCTCGCTTGTTCGGCGAGCATGCTCAAGGGGAGCTGGCGAGGAATGCCGATGGGAGGCTGTCAGTGATAGTGCAGCCGTCAACAGTATTCCTCCAATCCCGATGTAGGACTTATATGAACGTGAGCTCGTCGCCCTCCGTAATCGTTCCGGGCTTGACAATGTTGGCGTAGACGCCAACATCTTGATTGAGCTCGCGAACGACATATCGAAGCACCTCTCGATCTTCACCAACGCTGTCGTCAATAGCTCGAGTAACCATCACACAGCGGGGGCACGCAATGACAAACTCAATCGTGGCTGAGCCAATTGTTGCGGTTCGGCCAACCCACGAGAGTTCAGGAAGAACAAATTCTTCGTTTGCTGATGGTGCATCAATCACGATTGAAGGTCGAAAGCGGCGAACGTCAACCGCAGAATGTGGGAGTGCATCTTTGAGGTGAGAAATCGACTGTTCGCTCATCAGCATGAGAGGGAACATGTCGTAATAGTTACCAGGTGGCGATTCGTACTCAGCCAGCGTCACCATGAGATCCCGAGGGAACGCGCCAAGATTCGGAATTGGCTCATCATCAACACGCCCGAAAAGATTTCGTAACTCTTGTACAGGGTCGTCGAGATCGGGCGATCCGCGCCGAAAGTGCTCGCTGTCTGATGCCGGTCGCAACGCTTCGAGTTCGACCGAATGCCCAAGCGCATCTGACAGCACGCTGTTCACCTCTGTTGCACCCGAAGTCGTGACTTCGCCGGTGGGGGTAGTGATTTCGACATGGCCGTCGTCGAGGAGTCGAGATTCGCATCGCATGAGAAGTGGAATCTTCTTCGCTCCACGGATCCCTCCACGCTCAAGNTCGCGAGTTGCCCANATGCGGTCNCCNGCCACNCCGTTACCCGTGACGTCAATTGAGTNGATCTGCTCACCAATCATTGATTTGACCGGNTAGCGCCAGAGTTGGCTTACNTGCATNTCAACNACCTTACTGCTTTGTTGGAGGTCCGTCGTCGAGCCAGGGCGCAGTACCTTGCTGGCCAGCGGGAGAGCCATATTGTCGTCGGAGCATCCCGGTTCGGAGCCGTCGGAACCACAGTTCTAAGGTCTAAACAGCCCCCGACGTAGGAGAATTCATGGAATTTCAGCAACTTGCATTCGAACGGCGAAGCATTCGCGGCTACAAGCAAGAGCCGGTTCCGAAAGCGTTGCTGGACGAAATTATTGAAGTTGCGGCTCAGACCCCGTCGTCGATGAACACGCAGCCTTGGCATGTTCATGTTGTGACCGGCGACGTGCTCGACCGCATCCGGACTGGCAATACCGAGCGAATGCTGGAAACCGGGAAACCTGACCGTGAGATTCGTGGCCACGTTCGATACGAGGGTGCTCACCGCGATCGGCAGAAGCGTGTTGCCGCCCAACTGTTTGAAGCTGCAGGCATCGGCTGGGATGACAAAGAGCAACGGCAAGATTGGGCGATGCGCGGATTTCGGCAATTCGATGCACCGGTATCTGTAATTGGTTGCATTGATCGAGACCTGATTGATTCAACCGAGGCCTACTTCGACCTAGGGCAATTTGTTTACGCGATGGTCATCGCCGCTTGGGACCGTGGTGTTGGTGCGGTCATCAACGGGCAGGGGATTTACCAGTCGTCAGTTGTTCGTGAAGAAGCGTCGATTCCGGAAGATCAACTCATTGTCATCACTGTTGCTATGGGCTTCCCGGCCGATGACTTTCCTGCGAACGATGTCGTCTCAGAGCGACGATCTGTGGGTGAGATTGCGACCTACCGGGGTTTCGACGGCCAATAGTGGCCCAACACCCTTGACCCCTCTCCTCAGGCTGGAGTCGAACGATTGGATCAGGCGTTGAGAGCGGCCTCGATTGCCTCAACCACCATCGGATCCTCAACCGTTACGTTCGGTGGGAACCTATTTACAACCGTTCCATCTTTGCCGATGAGGAACTTTTCGAAATTCCAAAGAACCTCTGGTAGGTCAGTGGTCTCAATGCCGAGGCCGGTGAGGCGATCACGATATTTCTGGTGGTCGCCATCCGGAACTGCTTGCTGAGCAATCAGCTCTGTATAAAGCGGGTGGCGGCCATCGCCGGTTGCCACGATTTTGGAAAACATCGGAAAAGAAACACCGTAAGACGATTGGCAAAATTCCACGATCTCATCGTTGCTCCCTGGCTCTTGGCCACCAAAGTCATTCGCGGGAAAGCCACATACTGAGAGACCACGGTCTCCGTGAGATTGTTGGAGAGCTTCAAGCGATTCGTACTGGTATGTCTGACCGCATTTTGAGGCGACGTTGACGACAAGAAGTACCTCTGCATCGATTGCTCCGAGGGTTGTCTCTTCTCCGGAGATGCTCTTAACGGGGATATCTCTAAGTGTGCTCACGGGTAGAGAAACGTAGCAGCCGATCGAAGTATTCCGGCATTTTTGAACTCCTGAAGAAATACAAATCCCGAGTTATTTTGAGAGTTGTAGTGCTAGCCCCTGCAGACCACACAGAATTCGCCGCCGTCAGGGTCAGCCATCACGGTTGCTCGCATACCCATGTGGCCAGAACCTTCTGCGGGAACGAGCACCTTTGCGCCAAGTTCGACAAGTGCAGCAACTGATTCCGCGTCATCAGAGACGAAGAGATCAATGTGCAATCGGTGCTTTGCGGTTTTGCCCTCGGGTACTCGCTGAATTGTCAGATGATTCAGCGGCCGGCCTGCGGGGCTGTCCGACAGTGTGATGTAGGGATTGCCGTCTCCTTCTCGGTGACGAAACCCAAGGGCGGCTTGCCAGAAGTTGGCGGTGCGATCAGGGTCATTCGAGTCGAGGGTGACGCCGACCGCTCGTAACTGGTGATGCTGAGTATCCATTCTTCAACGGTACTTCTTAAGAAAGCACCGTTGAAGAACAGACGTTTCAGGGTTTAGTTGGCCTCAGCCATTCGTTTAGCAACCTGGGCCTGAAGATCGCCAACAGGCTGAATTGTTGCGATTCCCGTTGAGAGAATCGGGCGGAGCCCCTCGACCAGATCATCGTAACGGTCGGTTTCTACAACGAAGAAGAAGTCGTGGCCGGGCGGGTCAACCCAGGCGCCGATAACTGTGACGCCATATTCTTCAAGAGACGGCAAGACCTACCCAAACGTTGCCCCGACGGCTTCAGGGCTGTTGGCCGGGCAGGTGGTTTCGTCATGATGATGACGAAATATGAAAGATCATCAGATGCTCGATAGCTCGTGGTAGGAGATCTCGAATTCGATTCCATTCGATGACATGAAATCTGCAAGGCCGGTTTCTACTCGCCAGCCGAGGTACGCCTGATGATGCTCGACTGACTCCCACTCTTCATAGAGAATTACGTCGTCGCTGTCGTTGCTCAGTAGCGTCTCAATTCGTATTGCACCCTCGTAAGCACGGGTGACCGAGAGTCCCTCTTCACCAGACAGAAAGTCAGTGAGAGCAGATCTGCCTTCTGGGCTGCACCGAAATGTCGCTATTGCTATTGTCGACACGTCGATCCCCTAACTCGTCATCAGTTTCATCATGTCCTCAGTGGACACGAACGGCCCCGAGGACTCGACCTCAAACAGCTGCTCAGCTGCGAGTCGAGCGATGACCCGAGTTGATGACTCGACGTCTGGATAGGTGTTGACATTGACAAACTTGCCAATTCCCGCTGCGAAACCTCCGATAAGAGTCTCTGCATTGCCCTCACCGAGAATTTCGAACTGTCGAGTGATTAAGGCGTTCCATTCATCGGAACCCATAGCAACGCCGTCATAGGCACGACCAGGCCGTCCAATTGAAAATGATGTGTAACTCACGATGTGCTCCTATTTGTAGATGGTGATGATCTGAATAACTGCGAGAGCTGCCGTAAAGATGGCATTCGTTGCCCGGTAGAACTGGAACTGCGCCTCGTTTTTGGTCGCTTCGCCAATCGGCGTTCCCTCCATGCTTTGTGGCATTGACTTATTCAGCTGGATGAATGACTGCTGTGAAGCGTCAAACGAGAGGATGCCAAACACTGCGATACCGATCGCTGCGACGGTCAACAACAAGTTGACATCATCGCCTCGCCCAAACACAATCGTCGCAGTAAGAGCAGAAAAGGTGATGAAATAGGCAAGTTGAGATGACCGAAGACGGTCAGAGATTTGTTTTCCAAGTTCTAAATATGTTGATTCATTCATGTGGTTAATCCAATGCTTAATGGTGTTGTTTAAAGAGTGACATCGGCGAGAACGTCGAGGTCGATGAATTGGACATCGCCCACCTTCGCCGAAAATTCGGCGGCGGCGTTTTGTGTGATGTCGAGTTCATTATTGAGTTCAGCTTCTTCTACAGAGTTGAAGAAGACAATCTGGATGATTTTTCCCGGCCTGTTCCTGTCTGCGCAGACAAGAGCTCGGCGGGCGTAGGACACCCCTTTGCCCTCCTCTGCGTATTTGTTCATCAACTCAACTGCTTCGGCAGAGTCCATATCGAACTCCATGATTTGTGCGTAGGTCATGATCGAACCAGCTTTAGAACATGTTGCGACCGATGACACGGCCAAGGATCTGGGCACCCGAGTCGGTCATGATTTGCATCGTCTTTGGGTCGGCAAACATTTTGTTGGAAACGGCCATGAGGTCATCCAATGAATCTGCCCATGTTACGGCTGTCGCATTGAAAGGTGCTGGGCCAGACGCAACTGACATGAGCCATGTCAGACCGTTTGCGCCTTCTTGGATATATGACCAATTGAAGTCCATGTTGCTTTCCATGGTTGCATCATCGATAGGACGGCCAGCGATGTAAAGGATGGTTCCATATTGACCCTGTCGCTCACCGCGCTCGGCTTGCACTCGGAACAAATTCCGACGATTGATCTGAACCTGTGTAGATTGCATCATTCCAACTAGGTCGCTGTCTTGATAAAAGCCGGCTTGTCCCTGCATTGCTGCATCGACTGAGTCGTACTCGAACCCGATTACAACCATGCCGGCCATCTCACCGCCGTAAACGATTTCGGTGGCCGTGTACGACTTGACCCCAAGTTTTTCAAGATTTCCCATAATGTCGGCCTCAGCAAAAGCTTTTTTATCGCCGACGTTCGCCAATACTGAATAAATGTAAGTCATTTTGACCCCCCGTTAATTTAAGAGAGAACTTCTCCCGAAAGGCGAACCTAACACGTTCCATGATTCAGGAAAAGAGACAGAATGTGTACTTTTGGTTAACTTCAGAAGAGCGATGAGTGGCTCACTCAGGGAGACAAATAGGGACCCAAATTTCAAATCGCTGTGCGTCAATCCAGCAGATTGATTTGTGAGAACTCTCGCAAAGGTTTGTTGGTAAGGATCTCCTGCCGCCCCCGTAGAGGTGATCTGAGGATCGTATTGACATCGAATGCACTAATGCAGATTGCCAGTCGATGATTGAGACGCAGTCGCTCAGGCTGCGATCGGTTCAAATGCGGGCGACTCGCGTAGTGTCAATCTGTGAGTGAAACCCCCGGTATGAATCCTCCTCGTCGAAGCAGAGTTATTTTCACTGTTGCTGTTGTCATGTCCTCAACGTGTGTGGCTCAGGCATTTGGACGCTTCACCTGGGGAGTCGCACTACCGGGTGCAAGAGATGAGCTTCTCGATGGCTCAAACACTCTGGCTGGTTTTTTCGGCACCGTGAATGTGACTGCGTACCTGCTTGGAACACTGTTGATGTCATGGATGTCTTCGAAGTTAACCCCGGTGCAACTAGTCAGATTGGGACTCACTATCTCCACTGTGTCGCTCGGTACTGCTGCGTTCTCGAACTCTGCGACAGTTCTTGGAATCGCTTTGTTTTTTATGGGTCTTGGAGGGGCAATTATCTGGATACCGGCGCCCGCGATCGGTGCACGTGTCTTCCCTCCGGAGCGTGCTGGAATTGCCGTTGGCCTGGCGGGATCAGGGATTGGTGTGGGAATCGTGTTCGCCGGCCAACTTGCTTCATGGCTGGGGCGGACCCGAGAGGCGGCCGAGGTCTGGCAACTCGTTTACAAGATCGAGTTCTCGATAGCTGTATTTGTGCTCGCCGGAACTTTGCTCGTATTTAAATCCGAGGGGCAACGTCCAGCTGCATCTGGAGGATTTGGAGGTTTTGGCGCTCTTAGAACAGTTCGGGCGTGGATCCCTACAACTGTTGCATACACCGCGTACGGCTTTGCGTACATCTTGGTCATTGCGTTCCTTGTTGCCCGACTGAGAGACGATTCCGGTTTCTCTGCGTCTGAGGCCGCATTGATGTTTTCGTTGGTGGGAATTGCTGCGGCATTTGGAGGAGTCGCTCTCGGTGCGCTGTCAGATCGCATTGGTCGGCGAATCACTCTGATGGGAGCATTCATAATGTTCGCAGTATGCGGCTTGCTGATTTTGACTGGACAGCAACCTGTCGTCGCCATTGCGTCGATTGGTGCTGGACTTGGATTCTCGGGCGCTCCGTCTCTTATCACCGGTCACATCGTTGCCCACACCGATAGCAGTACATACGGCCCTGCATTTGCTGCTGCAACGCTTTCTTTCGGCATCGCTCAAATGATCTCACCACAAATCGGTGGTCTCATCGCCGATGCAACCGGCAGTTTCACAACGGTGTTCGCACTGTCAGCGACACTCGCCATGGTTGGTGCTCTCGCAGCCAGTCGACTTCCTCGACTCGGCACGTAGCGCGAGTGCAACGCGGCGCGCTCGTTGTGAGGTGGTGTCAGATGCTTCGGTCAGCGCTTGACCAGTACTGAGCCCGAATAACTTTCTTATCGGGCTTCCCGACCGCAGTGAGAGGAAGAGCGTCAACAAACTCGATGGTCTTCGGCGTGTAAATCGCCCCCTTGCGCTCGCGGACAAGATGACGAAGATCATCTGGGTCACAAGTTGTGTCAGGCTTCAGTACGACAATTGCAGTCACCGCCTCACCCCACTTCTCGTCTGGTGCTCCGATAACGGCGACCGATGACACCGCAGAATGCTCGCTGATGACGTCTTCGATTTCGCGCGGAAACACATTGAATCCGCCTGAAACAATCATGTCTTTCTTTCGGTCAACGAGCGTGATGAATCCATCGCTACCTCGCACACCGATATCACCGGTGTGAAGCCACCCATCAACCAATGTTTCGGCAGTGAGTTCGGGCTGGCGCCAATATCCGTCCATGACAGACGCCCCTTGCACGCAAACCTCTCCAGGTGTGTCGATCGGGCACGGGTCACCATCTTCGTCGAAGATTTCCACCCGAACGCCGGGCATTGGTAGACCGCACGCACTCAGTCGTTGCATGTCAGTTGGAAGGTGATCAGATCGGCTCATTGATGACGTGATGCCAGCACATTCAGTCTGGCCATACAGTTGAGCAAACACCGGGCCCATGCGCTCGATACCCTCTGCGAGCCGCGTCGGTGACATCGGTGACGCCCCGTACATGATGGTTTCAAGGGTCGACAGGTCGGTCGTTTCAAGATCGGGATGGTCAAGGACCGCGTAAATCATTGTCGGGACAAGAAGTGACAGAGTGATTCGGTCACGCTCAACTGCAGCAAGCCAGTCAGCAGGAGTGAAACCTCGCAACAAGGTGACCGAGCCACCCGTGATGAGGGTCGGAACGATGAGCATTCCGGCTGCATGAGAAATTGGTGCAACAGCGAGATACCGGCGATCGAGTGGAAGATCCCACCCCATCGATGTTGCGAACACCATCTGCGCTACCGAACGTTCCGGGAGCATCGCCGCTTTCGGCACGCCGGTCGTGCCGCCTGTGTACAGCAACCATGCAAGATCACTGGGAGATCGAGTACCGAACTGCAACTCAACGGGCTTAGCAGCGGAAAGTTCCGAGTCCAGATCAATAACGCCATCAGCTGCGCCGAAGGAAAACACTTCCTCAACACCGTCACAGGCTTCTTTCAGTGCAGCACCTCTCTCAGCGTAGGCAGGGTCGACAAACAAGAATCGAAGTTCGGCCTCATCGCAGGCGTACTTGTGGTCGTCGAATGACCCCATCGGGTGAAGCGCCGTGTAGCGCCCGCCAGCGAACAGGGGAGCGGTCTGCACATAAAACACCTCAGGTCGGTTGGGTGACAGCACCCCAACTCCATCACCATGTTGAAAGCCTCGCCGCTGAAGTAGATCAACCATGCGAGATAACGCGTCTTCAACTTCAGCGTTGGTGATGGTCTGGCCCTCGTACCTGAAGGCGTCTTTAGTGGAATGACGCCGCAGCGCAGTGAGAACGAGATCGCAAAACGTGACGTGATCATGTAAGTCAGCCATACGACGAAATTAGTACTGTCGACATTCTCCCGAAGAGGCGCCGCAGTTCTTGTGGCTCGGGGTGATGTGGGTTACATGGTTACGGAGCAACGACGAGACGCCCCGTCACCGTTCGGCTCTCTAGAGCGTCTAACGCATCAAGCACATCCTCAAGCGCGTACACCTTGGTGACATCGGCCCGGATAACACCAGATTGAAACTTTTCCATGAGGTCAGCATGAGCAGAAAGCACAATGTCATGGAAACCGCGATCAGAGTAGGCACCCCAGTACAGCCCGATTGCGGAATAGTTCTTCACAAGAAGGTGGTTGCCCGGGTATGACGGAATCTCGCCAGAGGCAAACCCAATGACGATAAGACGACCCTCCCATGCCATCACCCGACGGGTGACCTCACCGACCGTTCCACCCACCGGATCGAAGGCAACATCGACACCATGCCCTTCGGTAATCGCCATGATGTCGTCGCGAAGGCTGTCAGAGCCGGCGTCGAATACAAAGTGTGCTCCCAAGTCTGTGCAATGTTGACGCTTCGCCTCCGTGCTTGCGGTTGCAATCACCTTTGCGCCAGCAGCCACACCGAGCTGAACGGCGGCCGCTCCCACTCCACTCGATGCCCCGTTCACAAGAAGCCACTCGTCAGCTTTGAGTNGGCCGCGGTAATGGACGCCAACATGAGCGGTTTGGAATGTCGAAAACAGCACTGTTGCTGATGGAGAATCAACATCATCGGGCACCGGCACCGCCGTGTGAGCCTTCACAAGTGCTTGTTCTGCATAACCCCCGTACGGAAGGGCGGCCATGCCAGCGATACGTGTGCCAATAGCAAGGCCAANCCCGGGGCCGACAGCATTGATACGGCCGCAGGTCTCAAGCCCTGGCGTGAGCGGTACGCCGGGACGTTCCTGATAGATGCCTTGGCAAAGAAGAATGTCAGCGAAGTTGATGTTGCCGGCTTCAACAGTGATGCGAACCTGACCTTCGCCGGGCTCTGGCACATCAACATTGTCACGCAANNGAAGTGATTCTGATGGGTGGCCGAGCTCNTCNACCCGCCANGCTCTCATCGTNGCCANTTCAGGCTCCAACAATCATGTCGCGGAGCTTGAATTTCTGGATCTTGCCTGAAGGGGTTGTCGGCATTGCATCCAAGACCTCGAGTCGCTCGGGCAGATAGTTCTTCGCAACACGCTCGCTCGTCAAGAACTCGATCATTCCATCGAANTCGATCGAAGTATCAGGCTTNGCAACAANTACCGCACACGCGCGTTCGCCAAGACGTTCATCTGGGTACGCAACGATGGCAACTTGGGCAACCGATGGATGCCGATACAGCAAGTTCTCAATCTCGACGACAGGGATATTTTCNCCGCCACGAATGATGACNTCTTTTGAGCGACCAGTGATGCGGATGTATCCCCTATCGTCGACTCGTGCNAGGTCGCCGGTGTCAAACCAGCCGTTGGCATCGGTTGCATTGAGATGGGGTCGCTTCAAGTAGCCGCCAAAGTTTGAGCACGCCCGTGNAAGCAGACGGCCAATTTNGCCGGTTGGCAGCGTGTTGCCGTCATCATCGGCGATGCGAACCTCTACGCCGGGCAGGGGGCACCCGTCGGTTTCAACGGCTCGCGACGGGTCATCGTCGAGCATGGTTGTGGTGATGGCGCCGTTCTCGCTCATCCCCCACGCTGACACGATCGTGGTGCCAAGTGTCGGTTGGGCTCGCTCAACGAGCGGACCCGGAATCGGTGCTCCGGCACATAAGAACGTCGACAGGCTCGGAACTCCAGTGCCTGCAGTTGCAACTGTGTCGGTGAGGTCGGCGAGGAAAGGCGTGGACGCCATGGTGAAGGTCGCACCGTAGTCGTTGACGATCGATACCGCAGTTGGAGCGTCCCACACATCCAAAATCACTGCCGGACATCCGAGAACTACAGGCATCATCAGGCCGTACATGAAGCCCGTTTGGTGCGCCATTGGCGACGCCATCAGCACGACATCGTTGCTGTCGAGGTTGAGGCGCTCGGCGTAGGGAAGGATGTTTGAGTACATCGTGTTGGCGCTGTGCATCACACCTTTGGGTTCACCGGTCGTGCCGGAGGTGTAAATGAGTTGGGTCACATCATCAGCACTTGGTCGATTCTCGGCGAGTATNGACTCAGCTTCAGTTTCGTCCTCCCAGGAAGGTCCGCTCAGCAACGCCTCGAACCCAGACGGACCGCCGTCGCCAATTGCAATGACGTGCTCGAGGGACGGCACTTTTGAACGAATGTCGTCATACATCGCCGCAAAATCATGACCCCGGAACGTTGACGGGATGATCGCTGCGACCGCCTCGCCATGATTCAACATGAACTCGAGCTCACGTTCCCGGAAAATATGCATCAGAGGGTTCGTCACCGCACCGATCCGTGCACACGCAAGATGCGAAACGGTGAACTCCCACCAGTTCGGAAGTTGGACCGCAACAACATCACTCGGACGAATTCCGAGACGGTAGAGGCCAACGGCGACACGGTTCACCATTGCGTTCAATTCGTTAAATGTGAATGACCGCACTTCGCCGCTGTCGAATTGGGTTGCTGTAAGGGCGAGCGCGTCGCCGTTGGTTGCAACCGCCTCGTCAAGCGAATCGTTAATGGTGATGTCTCGCCAATGTCCGGCAGCGACCATTGACGGTCGACGGATAGGCAGATTGTCGGCGTCAAAGTGCATACGTTCCCCCTTATCGCACCTGATGTCTGTTTCTAGTTTGGTACGTTCTCACGCCCTGCCCGGGTTCGGGATACTGCTTAGTGCTCCAATGTGTTGTTGCCAATGAGCCGGGGATAGTGCGCAAAAAAGCGTTAGCCCGCCATGGTGAGGCCGCCAGAGACGCTAAGCACCTGGCCCGTAACGAACGAAGCCGCATCACTAGCGAAGAACAGGATCGCACCCGAAAGGTCTTCAGGTTGCCCGAGACGCCCAATCGGAATTGAGCGTCGGAACGCCTCACGAAGTTTCTCGGGGTTTGCTGCAGCGTCGGTCACGGTCGCAAGAAGCTGCGTATCGGTAGGGCCAGGGCAGACAACGTTGAACGTGATGTTGTGTCGTGAGTGTTCGCGAGCCAGCGTCTTTGAGAGGGCAACCATGCCGGCTTTACAGGCGGCATAGACAGCCTCACCCGATGATCCAACTCGAGCGGCATCCGAAGAAACATTGACGATGCGGCCACCGCCGTTGTCAATCATCCTCGGGATGACCGCATGGTGCATGTGAAGTGCCCCTATGAGGTTGATATCGATGAGGCGTGACCAGTCCTCTGGCTGTGTGTCAACGAACGGCACAAAGAGATCCCAGCCCGCGTTGTTGACAAGGGCATCGATGGAGCCGAGTTCGCTGTTCACATGGTCGATACCGGCGTCAACGCTTGAGCGCTCGGTGATATCGCAACCGATGGCGATAGCAGTGCCACCTGCGTCGGTGATGGCTTGGGCAGTGGAGGCTGCAGCTGACTCGTCGCGGTCAAGCACAGCAACTTTGGCGCCCTCTTCAGCGAAAGATGTGCAGACTGCGGTACCGATGCCGCCTCCACCTCCGGTGACAACGACGGTTCGATCGGTAAATCTCTTCATGTTGCGCCTCCAAGCAATGCGTTGACTANCAACATGTATAACAAGATGCCGTCAGCGGTGGCGAAACACGATTTAGCCGGAGTTCCGCAGGCCTGTAGCGATTGCGTTCAACGTCAACTGCAGACCTCGGCGAACCAATTCGTCGTCGTGGCCGGCACGTAACCGCTGCAACATCTCAACCTGNAACACGTGNAGCGGATCAAGNTACGGGAATCGGTTNTCGATACTGCGAGCCAACACNGGGTTGTCGCCGAGAAGGTCTTCTGACCCGGTGAGAACCGACACCCAACGGAGAGCATCTCGATGGTCATCCCGCAGGCGGGCCATCACATCACGAGCATGCTCGATATCGGCAGCCAGATTCGTCACGTAATGATCAGCAATTTCCAGGTCGACCTTCGCAAGAACCATNGCCATGTTGCTGACCACCGACCGAAAGAACGGTGATCGTTCATACACACCGGTTATCGCATCGGCACCAACATCTGTCGACACCTCAGTGAGGGCAGAGCCCATACCGAACCAGCCGGGAATCGACAGTCGACATTGGCTCCACGCAAACACCCAAGGGATTGCTCGAAGATCTTCAATTCGGTTCGATGCTGTTCGTGATGCCGGCCGAGATCCGACGTTAAGAGAACTGATTTCTCCGACCGGAGTGACCGAACGAAAAAACGAGGTGAACTTCGGATCGTCATAGACCAGCGACCGATAGTTGCTCATCGACGAGGCCGCAACAGCATCAATCACCGCTCTGCCGTGAGGTGTTTCGGCTACGTCATTTCCATCATGGGCGTCACGAAGCGATGAGATCAGAGTGGCTGCTACCAAAGTGTCGAGGTTTCGATACGCAGTGACCGGGCGGGAATATTTCGCAGCGACCATCTCGCCCTGCTCAGTAATTCTGATCGCCCCTCGAACCGACCCTGGTGGCTGAGCGAGGATCGCGTCATATGCGGGCCCACCGCCGCGACCAACGGTGCCTCCCCGACCGTGGAAGAGCCGAAGCGCAAGGCCATGACGATCCGCGACTTCAGCAATTTCGTGCTGAGCGGTGAAAAGCGACCACTGTGAGCGAAGATATCCACCGTCTTTATTTGAGTCCGAATATCCAACCATGACCTCTTGAACGCCACCGCGTTGCCCAAGGTGATGCCGATACCAGGGAATCCTCGCAAGGTCGTCAACGATTCGTGGAGCATTCTGCAGGTCATCAATCGTCTCGAAGAGTGGCACGATGTCAACGTCGCCTATTCCTGCTTCGCGAGCGAGCAAAAGAACCTCAAGCACATCAGACGCCGACTTGGCCATCGAGATGATGAGGTGCCGAATGACGTCCGCCCCGAAACGGCGAACCGCGTCAGCTGCCGCGAAATACACCTCGAACTCTCCAGCGGCTTCGTCTGAGTAGCCATGCTGTACGTCATGTAGTGCCTCTGGAGATTCGATCGCTGACAGCAGAAGCTCAACTCGGTCTGCCTCGCCGAGGTCGAGATAGTCGTTGCAGATTCCTGAAGCTCGTAACAGCTCATCAACCACTCGTTCGTTGACCGCCGAGTTTTGTCGAAGGTCAAGCGAGCACAAATGCCAACCAAATGTCGTAAGAGCGGCTCGCACCGGTTCAACCTTTGCGTCTGCGATTTGGTCGGCACCGTGAGAGCGAAGAGATTCGCTGACAACGGTG
>PBWL01000046.1 GCA_002727235.1 Acidimicrobiaceae bacterium | reverse complement strand
TGGGCACTCGCTCTTCCATCTCGATGAAGATGCATTCTCCCGGGCAGATCTCAGCTGCCTCAATCACCGCTAATTCCTCGCGCTTTTCCACAAATGCAAGGCTGCGCGACCCTCCCGGATCATTGAGGGCGACCCCTCCTTCGACAACGTACGCAATTCCATCTTCGAGAAGAGTAAAAACGTCAGGAGAACGATCAACGCATAAACCGTCTCCAGTACAAAGATCTTGATCGATCCACACTCTCATGAACCATTTACGCTAGCGGTACCCTTCCCCCTGTGCCCGAACGAGCCGCAGATCCATTGAAAACTGAAGAACCCACTGCACCACGGCGGCCTCACACGTGGCAACGCCCCACCGGCCCACGCGAAGACCCCTACGCGTGGATGCTCGACGTCAACGATGAAGAATTCCTGAAGTATCTCGAATCAGAAAATGAGTACGCCCAGCGCTGGTTTGAGTCGAACCACAAACTCACTACAACGATCGTCGAAGAAATCAAGTCACGAGTTCAAGAGACAGACCAGTCCCCCGCCGTGCGCTCAGGAAAGTGGTGGTATGTGAGCCGAACAGTTGAAGGACTGTCCTACCCAATTCACTGCCGAGCAACATCGAGAGAGCGTGCGGAAACGAGCAACGCAGACCTCATCCTTGACCAGAATATCGAAGCCGACGGAAAAGACTTTTTTGACCTTGGGGCATTTGAGCCTGACCCCACCCATCAATTCATCGCATGGTCAAGTGACACGACTGGAAACGAGCATTACACACTGCGCATTCGAGACACTTCGACTGGCCTTGACCTCAACGACACAATCCCTGACACGACCTGGGGAGGCGTCGCTTGGTCAGCTGACTCCGAGCATCTTTTCTACGTCGTCGCCGATGACACCGAGCGGCCCTTTCAAGTACGCCGCCACAAAATAGGTACGCCCCTCACCGACGACGAGATCGTTTTCACCGATAATGACGAACGTTTTTTCGTCGGAATCGAACTCACACGTAGCGGTCGATTCATCATCATTCACTCTGGCTCGAAGACGAGTAGCGAAATTCACCTTCTCGATGCATCGACACCCCTCACCGAACCTCAGTGCGTTCGTCCCCGAACTGAGAACGTTGAATACTCAGTCGACGACTGGGGTCACACTCTCGTCATCACGACGAACCTCGACGCAGAAGACTTTTGCATCATGACGGCACCTCATGCCGACCCCAGCAAATGGACAGACTTCGTTTCGCACCAGCCTGGGCACCGCATCACCGCAGCAGAGCCATTCGAACACACCCTTGCAGTGCACGAATGGGTGAACGCTCAACCACGAATTCGCCTCGTGAACACCGGCGGCGAGAGCAGACTCATCGAGCTCACTCAATCTCCACACGACATCGAATTTGGCCCGAACGAAAACTTCAGCACCGACCAGCTGAGGGTGCGGGTTCAATCGCTTACCCAACCGTCGACGATCATCGATATCAATATTCACGATCTCAGCCACCACGTCATTCGACAAACCCCAACACCCGGAGTCGATCTCAACAGTTACGAGTCAGAACGACACTGGGCTATCGCCGATGATGGCACCAAGGTGCCGTACGACATCGTTCGCCACAAANACCACCNCGGNGCACTCCCNGCAGTCNTCTACGCCTATGGCNCATACGAAATNTCNCTTCCNCCGTGGTTTTCGGTNGCTCGGCTCTCACTCCTNGACCGNGGNCTNGCCTGGGTGCTTGTNCACCCCCGNGGCGGCGGTGAACTTGGCCGCCAGTGGTACCTCAATGGAAAGTTCCTCAGGAAACGAAACACATTCACCGATGTGATCGCTGCAACGAAAGACGCAGTGTCTCGACAACTCATCGATGGCGAGAAGCTGGCTGTTCGAGGCGGTAGCGCGGGCGGCCTCATGGTCGGTGCCTGCATCACAATCGAGCCCCAACTCTTCGCATCTGCTGTTGCTGAAGTGCCGTTTGTTGACGTTGTGTCGACGATGAGTGACCCCTCACTGCCTCTCACCGTCACCGAATGGGAAGAATGGGGCGACCCTCGGAGCGAGCCTTATGCCAGTTATATCGACTCGTACTCTCCCTACGACAACACTCGCCCGGCTAACTACCCGGCCTTACTCATCACTGCAGGCCTATACGATCCACGCGTCAGTGTTCACGAGCCGGCGAAATGGACAGCTCGACTAAGAGAAGTGCGCACCAACGATGCTCCTCTGCTGTTCAAGACCGAGATGGGTGCAGGCCATGGCGGGCCGAGCGGTCGCTACGCGGCCTGGGAAGACGAGGCCCGCACTCTGACATTTCTCCTCGAGACCGTCACCGTAACGACGTAACTCATACGAACGCGGCGCTCGCAGCAAGCGCAATCAACACCGAGTTGCGAGCAACATGTCGCCAGCCAATTGGATTCTTTGACATTGAGCCAAAGCAGGCGCATGTTGGCACATCGTCTTTGCGGATGGCAACAAGCATCCATCCAGAGAACGCCATGAGGAGCCCACCGAGCACGAGGGGAATGACCGGCACCCATAACCGAACAGCGGTAAGAGCACCAATGATGACTTCGAGGAGTGGTAGCGGGTTAAGAATCCAGCGAGGAATACCTTCAGACGCCACACCGTCAGACCATGACGACCCGGCCACAAGCTTTGATGCTCCCGCCCAGACCATGACGACGCCAACGACAACCGCCGAACCCAAGCCAACAACGTCAGGCATGGCTGTCAGCATGGCATGGAATTGTCATCTCCATACCCTCGCGGGCAACGACAACCTCAATTCCTACCTCTGCGCCGCGCCGCTGATATTCGGCTTCGATGGCATCCAGCTCATCGTCAGAACGCGAAGGGTCATGATGAAACATCACCAAGGTCGACACACGTGCTGCGATCGCCAGCGACATTGCGTAATCGATTCGGCAGTGCCCCCAATGCTCACGACCCGCATAATCGGCATCAACAAACTGTGCATCGTGAATCAGCACATCTGCTGCTTCACAAAGATTAAGCACATCAGGCGCAAACCATTTCGGGTCGGCGGGCTCTTGATGATCGCTCACATATACGACCGAACGATCGTCGTAGGTCACCCGATACCCGAGGGTTGGGCCAATGTGCGGCACCTTTGCAGCCCGAACGGTAAATGAGCCGATGTCCCACTCTGACGGCGCCACATCGTGAATTGCAATCTGCGCGCCAATGCTGTCAAGAGCCACCGGAAACACCGGTTCTGTAATGGCTGCCGCAAAGCACTCACGAGCCGAACGGCCGTCATCTTGAACCGGCGCCCACACATTGATCTCGCAACCGTCACATTGGAGTTGTGGAAGAAACGGCAGACCTTGAATGTGATCCCAATGGAGGTGGCTCACCAGCACATTGAGACATTGAACCGAGGCGTCAAGAGTGGCTCCGAAGTAGCGAACGCCAGTGCCAAGATCGAAGATCAGCGGGTCTTCGCCAGGCGCGGCAACCGATACACAAGAGGTGTTACCCCCATAGCGTTGAACCTCCGGACTGTGACATGGAGTCGACCCCCGCACCCCGTGGAACACGATCGTTACGTCGTTACCACCGATAGAAACACGCTAATTGCACTCTGCGCACGTCACCACAAAATCAACCCCGACATATGTCACATCCGAACCAGAGGTGATTTACGGAAGTCGGAGCGAGTCGCTCTCGAGGACGCAGAGCCCATCTTCAACAAGCCCATCGACCACTTCGTGTGCTTGAGCAGGGCTGCGATTCACAATGTCAGGCACCTCATCGAGTACCACTGCGCCTTGACCTAAGCGCTTCAACAGCAAACCTCGCGCCTGCCGGCGACTGCCTTCAAATTGTGCTTGCGGTCGCGAAACACCGGCGGATGACCGTGCCGGGTCAGCAACACCAGAGTCGCCCCTCCATTGGCAGATATCCCTCAGTGGACATTCATCACAATGGGCCCGCCGAGCAGTGCATACCGTTCCCCCAAGGTCCATCATTGCTTGATTCCACAGCCAGCTTTCGCCGGAGGGAACGAGAGCGTCGGCCAACGTCTGCGCCTCTGACACGGACAGCGATTTACCCCCCACGCGCGCAAGCACTCGACCAACGTTCGTGTCAAGCACGCCAACATCGTGTCCAAACGCGAATGCGAGAACAGCGCGCGCCGTGTACGGACCGATACCGGGCAGAGCCAACAATGATTCGAGATCTTCGGGAAACTCACCCAACTCGACGATGGCTACCGCACACTGGTGCAAATTTCGAGCCCGGCGAGGATACCCCATGCCTTGCCAAAGCTGCAGTACATCGCCGAGCGGGCTCGCAGCGCACGCGGACGGCGTCGGGAAACGCTCCATGAATACAGGCCACTTCTCTGCGACCCTGCCCACCTGAGTCTGTTGGCTCATGACCTCGCTGACAAGAACACCCCATGGGTCACGGGTCGTACGCCATGGCAACTCTCGAATCGTGCTCGACGCCCATCCGAGCACCCGCTCCACGATGGCATCATTGTTCACGATTCTTCTTCATTGCCAGACGGCAGTAGTTCGTCATCACCTGACACCGATCGGGTCGGCCCATCATCGGACTCGTTATAGCGACGCAGAAGCGACCACCGTCGCGGGTGCTGAACCGTTGTCTCGTGCGGCGGCCGAATGTACTGCCCTGTGCCATCGCGAGTTGGAAAGCGCAACTGGAAGTCGACTCTCGAAATGCCCCGCTTTGTCTCCTCTTCAGCGAGATCTCGCAATCGAATCAGGCGTTCCCGACGCTCGATGCGCCACGGACCCACTCGCAATGAGGCGTACATCAGGCCACCAAGGATGATGGGAAAGAAGAANTGAGCGAATCGGTATGACGCCACTCCGAGCGTTGCTGTTCTGAAGGGCACTCCGAAGCCTCGAAGCATGCCGACATAGCCGGTGTCGACATAGCCAAGTCCACCNGGTGTGATCGGAATTGCAGCNAGCACGTTGGCGATACCAAANGCAATGATGAGAGCATCGAAATCGAGAGATACTCCGAATGCCCGAATGAACACCCACAAGGCACAGGCATCAAGCATCCAATTCAACGTGGCCCATANNGCNACCCNGCCAAGCAGATACCGGTCGGTGATGAGCGCCTCCAAGCGCTCCGCNAGCTGATGAACCACTTGCGATGCNCGATCTTCGTTGACCCGCAATTTGCGGGCAATGAACCGAACAANNCTTTCAGAGCGGCCCTTGCCTTCCATNAGTCCGAAAGTCANCGCTCCNGCGAAAATCATGACNACAACTCCGACGAGAGCTGCGCCGCCGTACAGCGGATTCACGCCACGAATCGGAATCGATATCACAAGACCGATCCACAAAATGAAGTTAAGAATGACTGCCGAGCCGAGCCCGACGGTCGCAAGGGCAAACCCGGCATCAGGGCCTGACATCCCCGACAACGTCATCAGACGAAATCCGAGCGTTGAACCCGCGGCGTTTCCTCCGGGAACAATGCTCGACAGAGCACGTGCACTCATCTGAATGCGAAACAGATGCACCCGCGACACCCCACGACCCGCATCACCGAGCGCCGCTTTCGTCAACGGGGCGTAGCACCACAAGGCCCCGATTTCGAGACCAAGCCCGAGTATTAGTAGCGAAGGGCGGACCTGCTGAATTTCTTCGAGCGCGGCTCTGAATCCGGGAATGAGCGGGATGACAAACAAATAGACAACGGCGCTAAACAAAATGAGTTTGATCGTGAAGCGAGAGCGCCGCTTCGATGTGCCGGCGCGCTCATCACCGCCGATGCTTTCAGGCACAGCGGAAACGCTGTCATCGCTTGTCATCACACAATCCGTTCGGACACCATGATATGCGACGACAAATTGATGTTGTGGTGACCCCTAGGGCGACCAGTTTGAAAACGCTTGAATCGTCGCCTTCACATCGCCGAGCGGGTACAGGATTGGCGACGTGCAACCGTTCTCGATGTACTGCGCAACCGCTGCTTTTGCCTCGTCGGGCGTGCCAGATGCCGTGAGCATTTGAACGACCTCGTCGGGCACCAGTTTTGATGCCGCTTCAACCTGCTCATGAGTTGCCGGCCACGTCAATACCTCGCCCACTGCGTCGAGGAGCGATTGTGGAACCCCCGAGGCTTTCATGATGTGGGGTTGCTGGCCGAGATATTGCGTCACCATATTGCGCGCCATATCGAGGGCGGTTTGGCGGTCTTCGTGAACGGAGCAAACCACTAACTGTGGGCGGTCGAGGTCACTGGCCGACCGTCCGACCCGAGCCGCACCAATTTCAAGGGCCTCCATCGCCCGAGAGTTGTAGTCGGGCGACACGAGGTAGTTGAGTACTACTCCGTCAGCAATTTCACCGGTGAGTTCCATCATCTTCATTCCAGTCGCACCTATATAAATCGGGACATCTTTTGGCCGGCGCTCTTGGTATACGTAATCAAGCTCAACGCCGTCGAGGTGCACATGCTCACCATGAAACGTGACGTTTTCGTTCGCAAGAAGTGCCCGAATAACGGTGACCGATTCGCGCATCATCGCCAGAGGCTTTGTCCTGTTGATGCCAACTTTGCTTGCCAGCGGGTCCCACCATGCTCCAAGTCCACACAGCACACGTCCTGGTGCGAGATCGTCAAGCGTTGAGAACAGCGATGCAAGCCGAGCGGGGTTACGAGTCCACACATCAATGACGCCAGAACCAATCTTGATGTGATTGGTTGTTGCGGCAAAGGCAGCCATTGGCACCGTCGCCTCACGAACAAGCCTCGAATCTGCCTGCCACACTGCGTAAAAGCCTGACTCTTCGGCGAACTTGGCAATTTCCATCGCCTCAGTAATCGGGTGTGCATCTTGCAGATAGATCGCCATTGGTACTGACATCAGATCTCCTCCAGTCTTGCGAAGAGACGGCGCGCCGACTCTTTTGCTTTTGTTCGAACTTCCTGCTCGTCGACACGTGTGGATGTTCCGTTCGACCACGCCACCTCGCCATCGACTTCAACGCTGATCGGGCTTGTTCCGGTGTTGAATGCCTGAAACCACGGATCGAATTCCGGTGACGCCCACACCACTTTGTCGTTTGCGGCCTCAGGAACAAGCGCCCAGCCATGCTCTAACCAACCCCACGCCGTTTCAGGAGTGGTCTCTACATCGATTGCGCGCCCGGCCACGTAGGCGATACGGAACTCTTCCAACATGTCTGCGCCGATACCGTCTGTTCCGAGGGCGACCGGGTTAGCGAAACGAGTCGGGTTCGCATACCCAACCGAATTGTTCATGTTCGATCTCGGATTATGAACAAGCGTTCCTTGCAGGCCATGGTCATCGGACAACAGCACACCATGAACTAGCAACCAGTCGGGTCTCGTGAGGTGACGAATTCGCTCTTCAGCCCCAACATCATCTGGGCCTTCCGCAACATGAATGTGCACGCCTACACCAAGGTCTGAGGCGATACCTGCGGCTGCTTCAAGGGTGTCGTCGGTGCACGTGAACGATGCATGAACACCGACCATTCCTCGACCACCATCGGAGATGAACCGGCGATTCTCCTCAAGCCCTCGTCGAGCACCATCGGCTCCGTGACGGTCGGTCACCCCGTAACTGCACACCGATCGCACACCGACCTCGTCACATGCCTCGGCAATCGCGTCGAGCGAACCCTCGATCGCATTCGGTGATTCATGGTGGTCGATGATTGCGGTGCAGCCTCTTGCGAGAGCTTCCAGTGCGCCGAGACGGGCCGAGTCACGAATGATGTCGAGGTCGAGCGCCATGTCAAGACGCCACCACACCAGTTCAAGAATCTGTCGAAAGCTGATCGGAGTTGCCGGAGGCGCAGGCATACCCCGAGCCAACGCCGAGTAAAGGTGGTGATGAGCACACACCATTCCCCCGCTCACCGAAGTGAAGTTGGTCGACTCCCCCATATCGACCGTCACCCCGATGGGGGCGCCACGCCTTTCTGTTCGGTGATGATGCGATACGCCTCAGGACGCCGATACACATCAAAGTTGAAGAGCGTCTCTTTGTAGTGCCGGCAGAGGTCAAGGTCGCACCGGGCAGAAATCAATACGTCACCACTCACTGTCGCTTGAGCGACAACCTGACCCGAGGGTGCGATGATTTGCGAATGCGACAGCGACTCGACACCCTCTTCGATTCCGCCCTTGGCGACGCCTACTACCCATGTTCCGTTCTGATAGGCCCCCGAAGCCATCACCAGGTTGTTGTGAAACGATTGCAACGGATTCTGATCGGGGTCGGGGGCGTAATGCAGCGGAGTGTTATAGCCAATGAGCACTAGTTCGACGCCTTGTAGGCCGAGCACACGATAGGTCTCGGGCCAGCGGCGATCGTTACAGATGGCCATGCCCACAATGCCTCCAAATGCGTTAACTGCCTCGAAACCATCAGGCGATTCTTCGAAGTACCGCCGCTCGAGATGCTGGAAGGGGCGGTGTGGCTCGTCATCAGCGTGCCCGGGAATGTGTACCTTGCGGTACTTGCCGACGATTGCCCCTGTCTTGTCGACGAGTACGTATGTGTTGTAGCGATGGCCATCTGGGGTGAGTTCGGCGTATCCGAGACAGAAACCGACCCCAAGTTGCGCAGCTTCATCAAAGAGTGGCTGAACATCAGCGTTCGGCATCTCACGCTCGTAGTAGTGATCGTGACCCGCGATGTCTTTGGTGAACCACCGGGGGAAGAACGTCGTTAACGCAAGTTCTGGAAACACGACAAGGTCACAGCCCGCTTCCGCCCCATCACGAAGCAGAGCAATCAAACGCCCAACNACCTCAGCACGCGACTCATNGGCAGCAATCGGACCCATCTGTGCCGCCCCAACGTTGACANTTCGACTCACTTCGCCTCCTCAAACGTTGTCGCCGCTAATTCCAGCATGACATCACACAGCACCTGACAACCTGCGATGAGGTCTTCATCGGCTGTGATCTCTGCCGGGTTATGGCTGATCCCACGTACGCTTGGCGTGAAGACCATCGCCGACGGGCACACACGCGCCAACATCTGGGCATCATGACCAGCACCTGATGGTAAGCGCCTTACGGAGAGTCCTCGTTGCTGGGCTGAGCGCTCAACGATTTCAACAACGCGATCGTCGAATACGACCGGCGCAAACCGAGCGAGACATTCGGTTTCAACGAGCAGTCCGTGCTGGGCGGCAACTTCTTCGACAAGCGCAGCAACTTCACGTTCGACGTTGATGAGTGTTTCGTCATCTGTGTGGCGAACATCAACGGTGAACGTTGCTGATGCCGGGACGACGTTCACTAAATTCGGCACCAATTCGACGCGACCNATGGTGCCGACTTGNGGCTCACCAACNCGNTCAACGATTCGCTGCAGTTCAGCNCCGATCGTAAACAACGCAGCCGCAGGGTCTTTTCTCATCGCCATTGGAGTCGTGCCCGCATGGTTCGACTGGCCGCGCAAGGTGACTTTCGTCCATGAAATTCCTTGGACTCCCGTTACTGCGCCAATCTGAATGTCTTCGACTTCAAGAACAGGGCCCTGCTCGATATGTAGTTCGACAAAGGCGTGAGGAGCCGGGCCTGGGCTCGGCGCACCACCGGCGTAGCCGATTGATTCCAACTCGTCACCGAACCGAGCGCCATCAACCGCCCGAATATTTAGGGCCTCTTCAACTGTCATTCCCCCGGCGTAGACAAGACTTCCCAACATGTCAGGAGGGAATCGAGCACCTTCTTCATCGGTGAAGAAGCCAACGGCAAGCGGTCGGTCTAACTCAACCCCAGCNCTNATCACTNATTCGATCACTTCNAGACCCGCCAANACCCCAAGGTTTCCGTCAAAACGACCCCCCGTTGCAACGGTGTCAATGTGCGAGCCGGTCATCACCGGCGACAACCCAGANGGGTGCGGCATTGTCGCAATGACATTGCCNACGCCATCGATTGAAATGTCGAGGCCAAGATCTNGCATCCANTTCACGACNAGGTCACGTCCCTGACCGTCTTCAGCGGTGAGGGCAAGACGAGCAGACCCGCGATCGCCATCGGCACCAACAATTGCTCCGATTTCTGCGAGTTCTTCGAGACGCTGTAAAAGGCGCTCTCCATTTACGGCCAAGTTCACCCCGGAGAGCCTACGAACGCTTTTACATTTCGTCAAAGCATTTNAACCGCAAGGCCAATTCGNTTTCACGCCAGCTACCGCAGTTCTCGNACNATTTCGCCGAGGCCCTTCACCAAGAGAACCGCCGCCNCCGTGTCGGTGATTCCGAGGTGAACCATCGTNATACCGGCCTCAGGGAGCACGAANATGTATTGACCGTGAAANCCCTGAGCTACAAGTGAGCCTTCGAAATCAGGCCACAACCACCAGTGCCGGCCATAGTCAAACCCGTGCGGCCCTGAGCCCTCTGGGTCATGCGCCACCCAATGACGTGCATGGTCGTGCCAGCCCGACGGAAGAATCTGAGTACCATCGCCGAGCGCGCCGCCTCGGCGATATAGCTCACCAAATTTTGCGAAATCGCGAGCTGTCGCATACACGAAGCTCGACCCCACGAATGTCCCCGTGGCATCGAACTTCATGATCGGACTCGATGCACCAATCGGGCCAAAAAGGCGTTCTTTCGCAAACCGTTCGATTGCGTTCTTGCGCTTCTCGGCCCCTACCGATGCCACATCACCTCCGGCGAGAATGTCACCAAGCATGCGACACAAAATATTGGTCGTGCCGGAGGCGTAACTCCAGTGCTCTCCCGGCTGGAATTCACGGCCAAGCGAAGCCGCGTACAACCCCATGTCTGCGACACCCCGATGCTCTTCACCAGAAAACAGCATCTCCAAGCAATGGGACACCGAAGCATCCTCGTAGTCCTCGACAAAGGTCAACCCAGAACGCATCTCGAGAAGGTCAATCCACCTAATCGGCGGCTGCCCTTTTACCTGCAATGCCGCAAAAGGCGCCGGGTCATTTAGATCAAGCAACCCATCGACCATCGCAATACCAAGTAGCGCATGAGTGATCGACTTCGCCATCGACCACGAAATCAACGTTGTTGTCTCAGTCACTTGCTCACCATCACCGAAGAAGGTCGTTGGAGATGGGCCATACCATTCGATTTCAGTTGCGCCATCTTTCATGGCAAGAAGCGCCAGAGTGCGACCCTCGGTCCCAGGGCGTTCAACGACTGCCTCGACGAGGGTGCCGAGAGCATTCACGTTTCATTCCCCGCAGACTTCGTCACATCGCTCCANTTCGGCGCAGCGGTTGGTGNNGGACCTGTCGCAATACGAACTGCCTCGNCGACCGAACTCGTCAAATGCACAAACGCTCGGTAGCGCTCCTTTAACAAGCCGGCAGCGACCGCACCGTGAAGAAACTCCATCATTGGCTGCCAAAACGACTCAGAGCCCTCACCGACATCAAGAAAGACCACCGGAGCCGAGATGATGCCTAGTTGATTCCACGTCAGCACCTCGAACACCTCCTCGTACGTACCGAATCCACCTGGCATCGCAATAAACCCAGCGGCAAGTTCGATCATTCGCGCCTTTCGCTCATGCATGTTCGCAGTCACCTCGAGGCGTGTCACCCCATGATGAGCCACCTCGACATCGACCAGTCGCTGGGGAATCACACCAATCACCTCACCGCCGCCCGACATGACTGCATCNGCCACTGCGCCCATCATTCCGACGTCGCCACCCCCGTACACCANCGAGATATTGAGAGACGCNAGGAGTNCACCTAACTCCCTCGCTCGNGANANAAACATCGGGTGACTGCCAGAGCCTGATCCGCAATAGACCGCAACGGCAGCAGTCGGGNCCTGCTCAACATCATCAATCTCTGGCGAAAAACTCATCATCTGAGATTAGAACGCAGTTNGCGCTCGAGATGAAGGCACCGGNGGTTCCCCGTTANCCTATGNANCGTGAGTACCTCCCCCGACATGATCTCCACTGCCGCCGTCATCGACCTTGCCGATGCNATCGTTGCTGCCGCCATCGGCTCTCTTGCCGATCTCGGCGGACCAGATGTAGAGCAGGCNTTTGCTTACGACCTCGCCCACGCAGCATCGGCTGTAGCCACTGCGCGGTCGCTACTCGACTACGGAGCGAAGGGCGATAGCGAAGCACGTATTGCCTGCGTGTTCACCGCCGATGTTCTCCACGACCTCGCCGGGAAGATCCTTGGCCGGGAACCACTCTGGGGAGTCGCCCCAGGGGCACTCGACGGAGCTTCAGAGTTCATTTCTAAATACCGTGACCCCGAAGTCATNGCATTGCTCGCNGAATCATCGGGCCCACTTCACCTCACCGACGACATGGACATGGTGCGAGACACTTTCCGCGCCTTTGCTCAAGACGTTATCGCCCCGCACGCCGAGCATGTGCACCGCTCGAATGGCGATGTGCCCGAAGAGATCATCTCCGGGCTTGCAGAACTNGGGGCATTTGGCCTGAGCGTCCCCGCAGAATACGGCGGCTTCAGCGAAGGTGGCCACGACGAGTACGTCGCCATGGTGGTTGCAACCGAAGAACTCAGCCGAGCAAGCCTCGGNATCGGCGGCTCTCTCATNACCCGCCCAGAGATTCTCACCCGTGCCCTCGTGAAGGGTGGAACGGAAAACCAAAAGCACACTTGGCTGCCCAAGCTCGCCGCAGCAGAGGTCATGCCAGCAGTGGCGGTCACCGAACCTGATTACGGCAGTGACGTTGCCAACATCAAGGTCACCGCAACTCCCGCTGCCGGTCCAAATGGTGAAGACGGCTACGTCATCAACGGCGTGAAGACATGGTGCACCTTCGGCGCCCGTGCCGACGCGCTTGCGCTTCTCGCACGAACCGACCCTGACCGCAGCAAGACCCACAAGGGGCTCAGCCTGTTCATTGTTCCGAAACCTCGTGGCGATGGGCATGGTTTTGCCTTCACTCAGGATGCTGTCGAAATCGACGGATCGACCCGAGTCGGAAAGATGGAAGGCCGACCGATCGACACCATTGGCTACCGAGGCATGCACTCTTATGAGATTGCTCTCGAGGACTGGTGGGTGCCAGCAGAAAACCTCGTCGGCGAACAAGATGGCCTTGGCCGTGGCTTTTACTACCAGATGGAAGGCTTTGAGAACGGCCGTCTTCAAACCGCCGCCCGCGCCGTCGGCGTCATGCAGGCTGCATATGAATCAGCCCTCGACTACGCACAAAATCGCCGAGTCTTCGATTCGAATGTGTTCGATTATCAACTCACCCAAGTGAAACTTGGTCGCATGGCAGCGGTCATTCAGGCTTCACGCCAGTTCAGCTATCACGTTGCAACGCTGATGGCGAAGGGTGAGGGCGCTACGGAGGCCTCAATGGTGAAGGCCTACGTGTGCAAGGCCGCGGAATGGGTCACTCGCGAGGCGATGCAGATTCACGGTGGCATGGGCTATGCCGAGGAATACGCCGTGAGTCGTCTTTTTGTTGACGCTCGGGTGCTCTCGATCTTTGAAGGCGCAGATGAGACGCTGTGCTTGAAAGTGATCGCTCGCCGTCTCGGCGCCTGATTCAGCCTCAGATCAGTGCGGTCAAATCAGCAACTGATCTCACGCTCGCAAAATCTGCCGCATCGTGATCATCAAACGGATCGATCAAGACCGGTATTAATCCTGCTGCCCGAGATCCCTTAACGTCCATGCTTACCGAGTCGCCAACATAGAGAATTCGATCTCTTGGAGTTTCTGAGTGTTCGACGAGAGCAAATTCAAAGATCTGTGGATCGGGTTTTGCAACACCAACAACTTCTGAGTCGATGATCGTTCGCATCGCCACAAGAGGGCCCTCTCCACGTTGACAGACTCCAGACCACTCGAGCACCCATTCGATCTGTCCTGCCGCATTCGATACCACCGACATCGGGACGCCGTGTACTGCTAGCTCCTCGATCGCCTTGACATTTTCTGCAATCGGGTAGCGCCACAAATCCGCTGAGCGTGTTCGCCCCAGCAGCGTGGCCGCAATCGCTGCCGTGTCTGCTGCAACACCAATCGTTGCTACGTACGTCTCGTTGTACACCTGCCAATCTGTCTCAACGGCATCGACACGCGACTTTGCCGCCATACCTGCGTAATGAGCTCGACGGTGCAACTCGAGGTCAATCGAGCCACCAAATGGAGCAAGCAGCGGAGCAATGACGGTGGGATCAGGAAGAACGAACACACCACCAGCATCAAAAATCACGGCATCGAACGATCCGGGCTCAACCGTGGTCATCAACGCAACTCCGACGAAAGTCCGCGTTTGAGGAATTGTCCGTGACCGACAGTTCCCACAAATTGATCATTCTCAACCAAGATCTTCCCGCGGCTCATTACCGTCTCGACTCGTCCATCAACCACAAAACCCTCAAACGCCGAGTGGTCCATGTTCATGTGATGTTTGTCGTTGATACCTATGGTGGTCGTCGAAGTTGGATCCCAGATGACAATGTCGGCATCAGCACCTGGCAGGATCTCCCCCTTCTGTGGATGCATACCAAAGAGCCGGGCCGGCGTCGTGCAGCAGGTTTCCACCCATCGCTCGAGCGTGATTTCCCCGTTGACCACACCCTGGTACATCAACTCCATTCGATGCTCCACACCCCCGATTCCATTCGGAATTGCGGTAAAATCCCCGATGCCAAGCTCTTTCTGGTCCTTCATGCAAAACGGACAGTGATCGGTTGACACGACCGCCAAGTCATCATTTTTGAGGCCTGTCCAAAGGTCGCGTTGATGATGCGCATGAGATGATCGGAGCGGAGTCGAACACACCCATTTTGCGCCCTCAAAGCCGGGCTGCGCAAGGTGCTCTTCCAGACTCAACCAGAGATATTGCGGACAGGTCTCCGCAAATACGTTCTGGCCACGATGACGGGCCCGGGCAACCTCTTCGAGTGCATCAGATGCTGAGAGGTGAACGATGTACAACGGGGCGTCTCCCGCAACTTTGGCGAGTTGCACGGCGCGATGTGTCGCCTCTCCCTCGAGTTCTGGTGGACGGGTGAGACCGTGAAACACCGGATCGGTATCACCCTTCGCAATTGCTTGGGCGCGAAGCACATCGATCGCAATGCCATTTTCGGCATGCATCATCGTCATCACTCCAAGATCTCCCGCGACCTGCATCGCTCGGAGAATCTGTCCATCATCTGAGTAGTACGCCCCGGGATAGGCCATAAACAATTTGATGCTGGTGACGCCCTCGCGTTCAACCAACTGTCGAATCGCAAGGAGAGATTCTTCATCAACACCACCAATGGTTTGATGGAATGCGTAGTCGACCGCACAGTTTCCCGCTGCTTCGGCATGGCGGCCTTCCAAGCCATCCATTACCTGTTCGCCGACCTGCTGTGACGCGAAGTCGATAATGGGGGTCACTCCACCCCACGCGGCTGCGACCGTTCCGGTTTCAAACGTGTCAGAGGAAAACGTTGGCCCCATCGGCAACTGCATATGAGTATGCACGTCAACCCCTCCCGGGATGACATACCTGCCGGCGGCATCAATCGTTTGATCCGCCGTTATGCCTAGTGCCTCGACCGACGACGGTTCGAAAAGGCCCGCAACATGCTCGCCATCAACGAGAACGTCCGCTGCCCACGATCCGCTCGGCGAGACGACAGTGCCGTTTCGTATCAGTGTTCGCGCCACACTCCGATGGTAGCGGTCGCCTGAACAGCCAGCCTGCCACGCAGTCAGATTGCAGAGGTTCGCAAGAGTTCTGACGCGAACGGGGAGATCGACCCGACGCCGACAATCTTCAGGCCTTCGGCGGGTTCTTCATGCACATCATCGCCGCGCCCTTCTGCGCCTTCGCGCACTCGATCGAGATAGCGATCGTCGAGGAATACCCCGGTTGGTGCTACCACCGCAACAGGAACATCAATTGCCCGCGCTTCACANAATCGATGGACGTCCCCGCCGACGAAGAGCACTCGTTGGTTGCTCAGCGCCGCAGCCTCCACCACCCATCCCTCATCGAGAACCTCAGGCAGTTCTCCACGCAACCGATCCCGAAGATCGGCCGCAAGTCTGATTGGTTCAGGAGCAAGCACCAGCTGAGACGCCGCCCACCACAGCGGAGCCGCATCGGGCCGGCGATTCAACAGACGCCGAGCAGCAACCGAAAGCTCTGCGCCTTCAAGACCCCAGCCAGCAACAAGATCAACAAATTCAAGCGCGACCGACCAGGCATCGGCCCGTTGATGGCGGGCTACTGAGCGCAGATACTCAAGCGGGTGCACGTCGACACAGTATCGACCAGAACAGTTGGCTGTCTGGGCGAGCGAAGAGTTGACCTTGATATTGGTCGGCCCGACCTCTGAGTCGCTACGATCGCATCTTGTGGCAGTGAAACTTGCTGATGATCTCTCCCTACATCCCGTNGGAGTGGACGCNCGTCCGCTCTCAGANTGGTTGACAACGTTCCACATGGCGACCGTCGTTCTTGACCCGTACACAAACGAAAGTTCATGGGTGCTGAAATCTGCTGTTCGTCTGCTCGAAGAACTTCGAGGCTGCCACGCCCGAGTGAACCTGCTCGTGACCGCTGATGAGACCGATACCCGGGACTTCTTGGGCCCGATCACCGATGACTTTCTCACGTTCACCGACCCAGACCGATCGGTGGTGAAAGCCCTCGGCATCGCAACGATTCCAGCCTTCGCATTCATTCGTGTCGACGGCACGATCGACGCCATCGCTGAAGGCTGGAACCCTGCCGAGTGGCGCCAGGTCGCCGAAGCAATTACCGCAGCAACGGCGTGGCGTACGCCAACAATCCCGTTGCCGGGTGACCCAGCTGCATTCGCTGGTTCCCCAGCTCTCGGCTAACCACCTTGTGAACCTTCCACATCAACACTCATTCGCGCTTCCTGACCTTCCCATTCAGAGCATCCTCGACGACATTCGAGAAACCCTCGCCACGTCACGACGCTGTGTGATCTCAGCTCCGCCGGGCGCAGGTAAATCGACGCTGGTTCCTCTTCACCTTCTCAACGACGGTCGAGTCAGCGGCCGCATCGTCGTTCTCGAGCCACGTCGAGTAGCCGCTCGAGCAGTTGCTCAGCGGATGGCCGAACTCTCGGGCACTGCTCTCGGCGAACTCGTCGGATATCGAACTCGCGACGACGCGGTGATCACCGAAAACACTCGAATCGAAGTCGTGACCGAAGGTATCCTCACCCGCCGACTCCAAAACGACCCTGACCTGCCGGGAACGAGCATCCTCATTTTCGATGAGGTCCATGAGCGCAACCTCACCACCGATATTGGACTTGCCTTCAGCATTGACGTTGCATCGACGCTTCGCCCCGACCTTGCGATATGCACGATGTCGGCAACCGCTGACACCGATCGGATGAGCCGCCTGCTCGATGGAGCGCCAGTACTCACCTGCGATGGGCGAAAGTTCGATGTCGACATTCGGTGGCGCCCTCTGAGCAATAACCGCCGCAGTACACGACCCCCCACCACAACCGAACTCATCAGCGCAATGACCGATGTCATCACACGCGCTCTCGACAGCGACGACGGCGATGTGCTCGTATTTCTTCCCGGAATTGGTGAAATCAACCGTTTACGAGATGCCCTTTCCTCGGTGATTGACAAGGGCATCTCCATTCACCGACTTGCTGGCTCAGTGCCTAGAGAGGAACAAGACGCCGCATTGCGCCGAGCGCATCAACGTCGAAGCATCATTCTTGCCACCGATATTGCAGAGACATCGCTTACGGTTGACGGCGTCAACATCGTCGTCGATTCAGGGCTCGTTCGTGTGCCCCGCTTTGACAGCCGAACCGGAATGACCCGGTTAACGACCATCGCGTCCAGCCGCTCGTCGGCAGAACAACGTTCTGGACGTGCCGGCAGAACTGGCCCCGGTGTGTGCTACCGCTTATGGAGCAAAGTTGAACACACAAGCCGTCTTACGTTTCCTGAACCCGAGATCAATTCGGTCGAGCTCAGTGGGTTCGCACTCGAACTTGCCAAATGGGGAGGAGACTCCTCNGCTCTTCGCCTTCCGACCAAGCCCTCCGCAGCCACGCTGCGAGCGGCTACGGAGCTTCTTGCCACCCTCGGAGCCGTCACTGAAAAGGGTCTCACACCAGTCGGTGAACAGATGCTCCGCCTCCCCGTTCACCCCCGCCTTGCACGAATGGTGATCGCACGACCAACCTCCACGGCTGCGGTCATCGCTGCGCTACTCGACGACGGCGACATTGCGATCGGTCGNCCTGATGAACGTCCCACCGATCTCACGGAACGCCTTGAAGCCGTACTTGACCCGTCGAGAACAACATTGCGATTCGATCGTCAACGAAGCCGCCGGGTGCATCAACGAAGCGAGGATCTCGCCCGACGCGCGGGAATCGATTTCTCTCTTGGGGCTCTCCGGCCAGACACCGCAGGCGAACTTCTCGCCCACGCATTTCCTGATCGCATCGCCCGCCTGCGCCGTCGTGGCCAATTTCAATTGACCTCCGGCTCAGGAGCCTGGATGCCTGAAAGCGACCCCCTCAGTAACAGTGAATTCGTTATCGCTATCGATCTCGACGGTCGACGCGACCGAGCACGTATTCGTCTTGCTGCACCGATTTCAGAAGAACGGGTGATCGACACTCTCGAACACCTTGGGCAGGGGCTGACTACACGATCAACCCTCGAATGGGATTCTGAGAGAAATGATCTCGTCTTGCGGGTTCAGAGACGACTCGGTGTGCTGCGTCTCACCGAACAACTTCGACGCCCAGAACCTGGACCTGAGACAACCGGAGCCCTTCTCGACCGGTTGAGAGCCACCCGATTGGCTGCACTTCCATGGACCTCGGACTCGCTGCACCTCCGAGAACGCGTCACGTTCTGCCATCTCGCGCTTGGAGCACCATGGCCTGACTGGAGTATCGACGGTCTTCTCACCACCGTCGACTCTTGGCTGACCGATTACCTCATGAGCGCAACAAGCCAAGCCGATATCGATCAACTCAATCTCGCCACACTGTTGCGGGCGAGCCTGCCGTGGCCCGATGGCGCAGAGCTCGACAACATCGCTCCGGCTGTATTCCGACTACCAAACGGCCGCGATACCGAGATCTCCTACCTTGATGACAACGGCGAACCACGACCAACTGTTCGAGCTCAAGTCCAAGATGTGTTCGGGCTTGACGATCACCCCACCGTTGCGCACATGCCCATCACATTTGAATTGCTCTCACCGGCAGATCGTCCGATACAGGTCACATCTGACCTTCCTGGGTTCTGGAGAGGGTCATGGTCTGATGTTCGCAAAGAGTTAGCTGGTCGCTACCCAAAACATCGCTGGCCAGAACACCCCCATAAGGCAACACCAGGACGCCTCGGAAACGACGACGACTAAATGTTGATCGCCGCCACTGATATCGCAGGTATTGCGTGGCCACTTGCCGTGGTTGCCGTCATCACCATCGGTATCGGAGCTGCGGTTCAGGCAACGATCGGTCTCGGCATGGCCGTGCTCGCCGCTCCCATATTGGCGATCATTGACCCAGATTTCTTGCCGGTCACCACCATCGTGATGGTCATGCCGTTGAGCTTCGCAGTTGCCCGACGCGAGCACGAACACATTGTGTGGTCAGCCGCCGGAATTGCGTTATTCGGGCGTCTTCCCGGCGTTGCCATCGGGGCGCTCCTGATTTCATCTACCGGATCGGGCACGGTCAAATTGCTCGTCGGTATCTCAGTACTTCTTGCGGTCGCAGCATCGGCGACGCGCTTTCACGTAACGACGAGCACGAGAAACCTCCTTATCGCAGGAATGGCATCTGGATTCTCTGGCACCACCGCCGGAATCGGTGGGCCGCCCCTGGCAGTCGCGTACCAACATGAGCAACCCGCCACGACGAGAGCGACCCTCGCAGTGTTCTTCGGCCTCGGCTCAATCATCTCGTTTTCCGGGCTCGCTGCCGTCGGCGAGGTGAATCAGCGCCATATTTCTCTGTGCCTCCTGCTGCTACCTGGAGTGCTCGTCGGCCTTGCGCTGTCTCGACCGGTGACCTCTCGATTCCCAGAGCACCAACTGCGCATCGCACTGCTCACGACATGCTCGTTCTCGGCGATCTTCCTTCTCATCGAGACCGCTATCGAAATGCTCGGCTAAACCGTTGCCGTCGTAAGGTAGGGGCATGGCAATCGAGAACTCTCCCGACTGGTTTACCGAACTCCTCCCACTTGGCGAGGACACCACTGATTATCGCCTTCTCACCACCGAGGGCATTGAGACAGTAGAGACGCCACTCGGCACAATGCTCAAGGTCAGCAACGAGGCGATTCGTTCGCTTACCGCAGAAGCTATGCGTGAAATCGCTCACTTTCTCCGGCCTGCTCACCTCTCACAACTTCGGGCAATCCTTGACGACCCTGAGGCCAGCGATAACGATCGGTTCGTTGCTCTTGACCTACTGAAAAATGCGTCGGTTGCTGCGGGAGGGGTGCTGCCAATGTGCCAGGACACCGGCACGGCAATCATCAAAGGTAAGAAAGGCCAGATGGTGTTCACCGGTGGCGGCGATGAAGTTGCCATCGCTCAGGGGGTGCAAGACACCTACCAAACCGCCAACTTGCGCTATAGCCAGATGGCACCGATCGACATGTATGAAGAAAAGAACACCGGAACGAACCTTCCGGCTGAAATCAAGATCAGCGCAACCGATGGCGACGCCTACAAGTTTCTCTTCATGGCGAAAGGTGGAGGAAGCGCAAACAAGAGTTACCTGTTTCAAGAAACCAAAGCGTTGCTCAACGAGGCAACCCTGCTGCCATGGATCTACGAGAAAATGCAGTCCCTCGGCACGGCCGCATGCCCTCCCTATCACCTCGCAATTGCGATCGGGGGAACGTCAGCCGAATTTGCAGTCGAGACCGCAAAGCTGGCCTCAGCGAAGTACCTCGACGGGCTGCCCACCTCGGGATCAGCCCTCGGACACGGGTTTCGCGACACCGACCTTGAAGAAAAAGTGCTCGAACTCAGCCGGAACACCGGGATCGGAGCCCAGTTTGGCGGTAAGTACTTTTGCCACGACGTTCGGATTGTGAGACTTCCACGCCACGGCGCATCCTGCCCGGTGGCGATGGCGGTGTCATGCTCGGCAGACCGACAGATGGTCGGCAAAATCACCTCTGAGGGCGTCTTTCTTGAACAGCTTGAGCACGACCCCGCTCGTTTCCTTCCTGACACCAAAGCGAGCGATCTCGACGGAAGCGAGGTTGTTCACGTCGATCTCAACCGACCGATGGCTGAAATCCGCGCCGAGCTTTCCGAGTACCCCGTCAAAACTCGCGTCATGCTCAGCGGCCCGATGGTTGTCGCTCGTGATATCGCCCACGCAAAGATCAAAGAACGACTCGATGCCGGCGAACCGATGCCTCGGTACCTACAGGATCACTGCGTGTATTACGCCGGCCCTGCAAAAACGCCTGAGGGCATGCCATCAGGGTCATTTGGCCCCACAACGGCCGGCCGCATGGACTCATACGTTGAGCAGTTCCAAGCCGCAGGCGGTTCGCTCATCATGCTCGCCAAAGGAAATCGCTCACGACAGGTCACCGATGCATGTAACAGCCACGGCGGGTTTTACCTCGGATCAATCGGCGGCCCTGCTGCCCGACTCGCTCAAGACAACATCACCTCGGTTGAGGTTCTCGAATACCCAGAACTGGGTATGGAAGCCGTCTGGAAGATCGAAGTTCAAGACTTTCCAGCCTTCATCGTTGTTGATGATAAAGGCAATGATTTCTTTGAGCAGGTAAAGGCCGAGGCAGCAACTCGTGCAGTCGGCGTCAACTTGAAGTAGTTCGACGAGGTCACATCGTCCTCCACATTTCGCTACGACAACTCGACGAGTTCTAACCACTCGTCATTGAAGTAGTCGACATCGGCATCAGGAAGCAACAGCACCTTCGTCGGAGAAAGGCGCTCGACGAATTCGGTGTCATGGCTCACAAGAATCATCGCTCCTGGCCACTCAGAGAGCGCATCACCAACCGCTTCTCGGGACGCAGGATCAAGGTTGTTCGTCGGTTCGTCGAGGAGCAGCAGGTTGTTGCGACCCGTCATCAACATCGCGAGTGCAAGCTTGGTTTTCTCTCCACCAGACAACGTGCCGGAGGTCTGCATCACCTTGTCACCGCTCAAACCAAACATTCCGAGTAGGCCCCGCAACTGAGTCTCGGTGAGGCCCACGCCGGAGGGAACCGACCCTCGAAGGTTGTCCAACAAGCTTTTGTCGGGATCGAGGTTGTCATGTTCTTGCGCGTAGTAACCCGCCTCAACCTGGTAGCCAAACTCGACGTTGCCAAGGTCTGCACTGAGTTCGCCAGCCAAAATGCGCAGCATCGTCGTTTTGCCTGCCCCGTTAAGGCCAAGCACCAACAGGCGTTCTCCGCGCCCAAGATCGAACCCGACGTCTTCAAACACAGACGGCCCGCCGTACCCCTTACATAACTCGGCCACGGTGACGACGGTGACGCCGCACGGTGGGGGCTCCGGAAAACGCACTTCGATCCGTCGGCCCTTATCGGGAGCATTCACCCGGTCAGATTCCAGTCGGGCAATTCGCTTCTCCATGTTGCGAGCCATTGCGGCCTTTGTCGCCTTCGCTCCAAAACGATCGACAACCATTTGCATTCGGGCGATCTCACGCTTTTGCTGCGCAGCCAATTTGGCTTGCCGTCGCTCATCCTCAGCCCGGGCCGAAACATATTGGGTGTACGTACCTCGGTACTCGATGAGATGGCCAGTATCCCCCTCGTTTGGTCGATCGAGATGCAACACGCGGGTGATCGCCTCATCGAGGAGTTCGAGATCGTGACTAATGACGAGAAGCGCACCCCGATATTGCCGAAGAAAGCCCAGAAGCCATTGTTTGGCATCGATGTCTAAATGGTTGGTGGGCTCATCGAGACACAGCACATCTGAACCCGCGAACAAAATGCGGGCTAGTTCAACGCGGCGGCGCTCACCACCTGACAGCACCCCGAGCTCGAGTTCCATACGATCTTGACCAAGGCCCAGCCCGGCGGCAATTGCCCTTGCTTCGCTCTCGGCGGCATACCCACCGTTGACGCGAAACGTGTCTTCGGCCTTTGAGTACCGGGCGACAGCCTCGTCTGAGGGTGACTCCTCCATTGCGATTCGAAGTTTTTCTATTCGCGTGATCTGGTCGTCGATTTCTCGACCCGATAACACATGGGTGATCGCTCGACGGGAGTCGTGCACACCTCCGATTCTCGGATCCTGAGGTAGATATCCGAAGCCTCCTTTGCGGACCACCAAACCCTGAGTTGCTTCCGCTTCGCCACCTAACACCTTGAACAATGACGTTTTCCCGGCACCGTTTCGGCCAACAATGCCGACCTTGTCGCGGGGTGAAACCGTGAAGGTTGCTCCCTCAACAACGTGTCGTCCGCCAACTTCGACGGAAAGGTTTCGGGCCTGCAGCACCCTGACAGGCTACGAGCAGTCAGCCCGAGGATTGCTCAGCCGCTTCTTGAGCAGCTTGTGTTTCATCTTCGATAAACAATGTGGGCAAACAGTCACCCTCGCCGTCGGTGACCAACGTGGGCGCAGTGCCAAGTGCGAGAGCGATCTCTGTGGTGATCCGGTTCTTCCCTGCAGTTGAGAGATGAAGCCCGTCTGCATTCAATAAGCCCGGCTCGGCGGCGGTGATGCGCGCCCAGTCAAGAATCTGAACATTCGTGTTCTGCGCACCGACGTCGCGGATGATGTCGTTTACATCTTTTCGGCTTTGCCGGAACTCGGTCACGGTGAGCAATAGCACTGGCCGAGGCGAGAG
>PBWL01000045.1 GCA_002727235.1 Acidimicrobiaceae bacterium | reverse complement strand
CACTGGACCGGAGGCGGTGACCCAAAGGTACTCATCTTGGGGCACCACGACACCGTATTCCCCGCAGGCACCCTCGACCAGCGGCCGTTCAACGTAGAGAACGGCCGAGCCACCGGACCAGGCGTATTCGATATGAAAGCCGGAATTGTGCAAGCAATTCATGCGGTTGCCTCAATGAACGACCGCTCAGGAGTTGAAATATTGCTCTCGTGCGATGAAGAAGTCGGGTCAACGACGTCGAGATCACTTCTCGAAGAGCGAGCCATTGCGTGCGGAACGGTCCTCGTATTGGAGCCAAGTGGCGACGGTGGAGCGCTAAAGACAGGCCGGAAGGGCACCGGCACTTTCGAAGTCGTGATCGGTGGTCGAGCCGCGCATGCCGGACTTGAGCCTCATCGAGGCGTTAACTCACTTGTTGAAGCAGCGCATCAGGTGCTCGCCATCGCAGAGCTTGCTGATGATCTGCAGGAGACAACGGTGACACCAACGGTGGCACATGCGGGCACGGCTGACAATGTTGTCCCAGCCGAAACCCGAATTCGGGTCGATGTGAGGGTGACGTCGGCAGAAGAAGCTCACCGCATCGAAGCTGCATTTGCAGATCTTGCTCCAGTGAATCCCGAGGCAACCATTGAGGTGAATGGTCGGGTCGGACGCCCACCGATGCCTGAATCAGCCTCGGCTGAACTCATGCCGCTTGCGCTCGCTCATGACGCTTCTGTTGTCGGAGTGGCGGTCGGAGGAGGCAGCGATGGGAACTTCACCGCCGCACGCGGTGTTCCGACACTTGATGGACTCGGTGCCGTAGGTGGCGGAGCCCACGCCGATCACGAATACGTCGAAGTCGAGACCATGCCCGGTCGCGCAGATTTGCTCGCAGCCATTATCGAAGCTCGCACCAGTTAGCTCGAGCGTTCAGTCACGAGTCGGGTCGAGTTCGAGCGCTCCACCTTTTCCGAGCGCACCCACTCGGCGGTAGACGTCGAGTTTGTCGCGTGAGTCGGTGATGTCGAGATTCCGCATCGTGAGTTGACCGATTCGGTCGAGAGGCCCAAACGCAGCATCTTCAACTCGTTCCATCGAGAGACGATCAGGCTCATAGGTGAGGTCTGGTCCTGTGGTGTCGAGAATCGAATAGTCGTCTCCTCGACGAAGGCGGAGCGTCACAGAACCGGTGACAGCTGATCCGACCCAATTGAGCAGCGGCTGCCGGAGCATGAGGCTCTGAGGGTCAAACCAGCGACCCTCATAGAGCAGACGCCCGAGACGCAATCCCATCGTGTGATAATTCTCAATCGTGTTCTCGTTATGAATCGCTGACACCAGCCGCTCGTAGGCGATGTACAGCAGGGCGAGAGCGGGGGCTTCGTATATTCCCCGAGACTTCGCCTCGATGATGCGGTTCTCAATTTGGTCGCTCATGCCAAGGCCGTGACGTCCACCAATCGCATTGGCTTCAAGTACCAGTTCGACATGATTGTCAAATGTCTTGCCGTTGATCTCGGTAGGCCAGCCTTCCTCGAATGTGATGGTGACATCCTCGTGTGTGATATCGACCGTTTGATCCCAATGGGCGACTCCCATGATTGGCGCAACAATCTCCATTCCCGTGGAGAGTTCTTCTAGCGCCTTCGCCTCATGCGTAGCGCCCCAGATATTTGCGTCTGTTGAGTACGCCTTCTCCACCGAGTCTCGATAGGGAAGGTTTCGAGTGGTGAGGAATTCACTCATCCCAGTGCGGCCACCGAGTTGTTCCACAAACGCCTCATCGAGCCAGGGTTTGTAAATTCGCAACTTCGGGTTGACCATCAGGCCATAGCGATAGAAACGCTCAATGTCGTTTCCCTTGTAGGTGGAGCCGTCACCCCAAATGTCGACACCATCTTCTTGCATTGCCTGGACGAGCAGCGTGCCGGTGACGGCGCGACCAATTGGGGTGGTGTTGAAGTAGGTTCGGCCGGCCGTGCGAATGTGAAACGCTCCACACTGCAATGCCATCAGGCCTTCTCGGACAAGTTCGTCACGACAGTCAATGAGCCGAGCGGCTTCCGCTCCGTACTGAAGGGCGCGGTCAGGCACGCCAGAGAGATCAGGCTCGTCATACTGGCCAAGGTCAGCGGTATAGCAGTACGGGCTTGCTCCGCCCTCCCGCATCCAGGCAACGGCAGCAGAGGTATCAAGGCCGCCAGAAAAGGCGATTCCGACCCGCTCACCGGCAGGAAGCGTCATCAACACGTTCGACATGGCAACTGAACTTATCGCCGTTATCGGTCAGGGCGGAGTAGCACGCGGCGTACCAATCCAAGAGGCAAGGGAGGAACCCGCTCCCGCAAGGCCGAGAACGATTTCAACGACGCCGAGCCGGGTGACTCGGCCAAGGTCGACAGCACCGATCAGCATGATGGCCGCCCCGGCCAATATGCCAACTTTCCACGTTCGGTGCGAACCACCGATCGCCAGAATGAGGGCGAGAAAAGGGGCAATGAATGGCACGAGGTTGATCACAGGGTGCCGGCCATTTGCGGGCGGGCCGAGCCACCAAGTACTGAGACCCACTTGCCTGCTCACCGCCCATACCGAGGCGAGCCCGATGACGACGCCAATCCATGTGAGGGTGACCGTCGCTTTCCATCCACCGCTCATTTCACCATCGCCATGAGGTGGTGCCGGAGGTGTGTGATCATCGGGGAGCGCCATTGACGCAATTGTAGGTGCGATCGCCCGAACCTACTGATGGACAGTTCGTCGGTAGCCTGTGAAGCCATGAACTCCTCGTCAGCGACAACTGCGGCCCCGCCGATGCTGTCGATCTTCTACCCGATGTGGAATGAAGAGGAGTACATCGAGCGGGCGATTGCCTACGGCCGTCGTTCGTGTGAGCGCATGATCACCTCAGGCGAGATCGCTGATTATGAGCTCATCATTATTAACGACGCATCGACCGATGCCACCGCTGCTATTGCCGACCGACTCGCAGAAGAAGATTCGCGCGTTCGTGTTGTCCATCACCCGACGAATCGGAAACTAGGCGGCTCAATGCGGTCAGGATTCGCTGCCGCACAAGGTGACATCGTGCTCTANACCGATGCTGACCTNCCGTTTGATCTCAATGAGNTGCCCCGCATTGTTCGACTGCTTCGTGAGTACGAGNCTGACATTGTGAGCGCGTATCGCTTTGACCGAACNGGNGANGGAGCACTCCGAGCGGTGTACNCCANGGTNTACAACACGCTGATTAAGGNNGCCTTCGGNGTNCGGGTTCGGGANATCAANTTTGCGTGCAANCTGGTGAGCCGAAAGGTGCTCGANGCAGTGGANCTGAAGAGNGAAGGTTCGTTCATTGATGCNGANCTCATCATCCGNGCTCANCGTGAAGGTTTTGAAGTGATGCAGATGGGCGTCGACTATTTCCCAAGGACTCGTGGCGAATCGACACTTTCATCACCGGCAGTTATTCGAAAGATGCTTTCAGAGATGTGGACGCTGCGCCGCGATCTCCGGCGGTCATGATCGACACGAGGTCTGCTCCGCTCGTTGACACTGTTCGTTTCAACAGTGTCGTGATTCATTGTCTTGTTCTCTCGTCACACTCACCTTGTAACGCTGTTTCTTGCGCATGATGTTTAACCGATACCGCCGGTGGATACCCGCAGTCGTTGCGGCTCTTTTGCTCGCCGTTGTCGCAGTCGTGGGTGGAACATCGGGTGTCGACGATGCTACTGATGAGCCGGTGGTTTCGTCGACGACCATTCCCGTAACCACCACCACGACAACTGTTCCGAAGGTTCCTCTTTCACGCAATCTCGAACGCGGAACTACCGGAGAAGACGTTGAAATGGTGCAGCAACGGCTTGCCGATATCGGATTCGATCCAGGTCCGATTGACGGAGTCGTTGGGACCTTGACGAGGCAGGCCGTGTGGGCGTACGAAAAGTTGGTGATGGGGGTGCCTCGTCAAGACGCAACCGGAGTGGTGACTCCAGCCCTATGGGATCGGATGCAAGAGCCGCCGATGGTGCGACCCCGTCGCCCCACCGGCGGTCTCCAAAATCACACCGAGATCTACCTTGAGGAGCAGGTGCTCGTTGTCTTTCATAAGGACGTGCCAGCGCTCATCACTCATATGTCATCGGGAGAACTCGATGAGTTCGGAGAACCGGCGTTGTATTGCGAAGTTGTCACCTACGACACAGATTCTGAGGGTGAACTCCTNGAAGAGCCNATCACCAGAGAGATNTGTGCATATNCNAAGACTCCGGGTGGAGTNTTNGAATATCGNCGTCTTGTNGANGGCATNNGNAANGGCCCACTTGGNGANATGTGGAATCCGGTNTACTTCAACTACGGAATCGCTGTNCANGGAGCAATTCAAGTGCCNGCTGAGCCGGCCTCACATGGCTGTGTTCGAATTCCNATGCATATCTCNGANTACTTCCAGTCNNTGGTNGAACTNGGTGAATCNGTGCTCGTGTGGAANGGTGTCAGCGAGCCTGANGACGTGACNTACAGCGANAGCCTTCCGAGTTTTGATGGAAGTGTGCCGAATCCGAACCCAACGACGACAACCTCAACGACGACGACGACGACCACGACGACCACCGTTCCGCCGACAACAACAACCACTACCTCACTAACCTCGTCTACGACCTCTGTTGCCGAGTAGAGCACGCGTTCTTCTTGAGGACTTTCAGATTAAGCAGATGAGTGAGGATCTGCATCGAAACATGCGGCTAGTGCGAGATCGCTGTCTCATTCTGAGCGATTGACCGCTCACCCCGAGCTCGAGTCACAGTTTCGACTGCGACCACCACCAGGGCGAGCCAGACCGTGGCAAACCCGATGAACCTTGCGGTGGTCATCGTCTCGCTATAGGCCAGCCAGCCGAGTAAGAAATTGATGATGGGCACCATCCACCCGATAGGGCCTAGCAATGTGAACGGCACTCGAGGGGCGGCATGGGCGAACAAGAGAAGTGGAGCAGCGGTCACGAGACCCGTTGCGGCGAGAAGCACCCAGTCAAACCCTGATGCAAGTTCGCCGACACCACCCGTTCGTGTGAGAGAGATGATGACGACAACAACGGCGAGCGGCAGCAAGGTCGTTACCTCGCCGGTCAAGCTATGGATCGGGTTGAGCGGAACTCGACGTTTCACCAAGCCATAAAAGGCCCAACTTCCTCCGAGAGCGAACGAGAGCCACGGTACCTGTCCGTATGAGGCGGTGAGGATTGAAATTGAGACGATGACGAGAATGATGGCGACGACCCGCATGGGGGTTAACCGCTCTCCGAGGATGGTGACACCGATTGCCATCGTGATGAGCGGAGCAAGGAAGTAGCCAAGCGCAGTTTCGAGAACCCTTCCCGAAACGATTGCACCAACATATGTCGACCAGTTGATGATGAGCAGTCCGGCGGCTGGAAGCAAAAACCATCGAACGTTGCGATCTTGTAGGGCGGTGCGCACGGTCGAGAGGTTGCCTCGCATCGTGATGAACACCCACAGGACGACTACCGCAGCGATGACTCGCCAGCCGATGAGCTCAACTGCAGAAAATTCATTGAGCAGTTTCCAGAATGCGGTGAGGCTGCCCCAGAGTGCGTACGCAACGATCGCCGAGCGAACACCACTCTGGGCACGAGAATCCACCGACACAACATATTCGGGCGAGGCAATCTCAGTAGTGTCATGTCAGTGAATTATCTCAACGATGTGCGTGCCGAAGCCCGGACACTCCGGGAACTGTTTGACATCGACCCCTCTCGAGCTCAGCGTTACGTTGCTCAANTCGCTGACCTNCGCNTCGACTGGTCTCGTCAACCGGTCACCGACGAGGTGCTCGGNTCGTTGAGGTCTGCTGCCCGAACAGCTGGNGTTTGNGAACGCTTTCGGGCACTTGNAGGGGGNCAACCTGTCAATGTCACCGAGGGTCGAGCCGCGCTGCACNTNGCGCTTCGAGCAGAGAATGATGCGANGTTCGAAGTANANGGGCGCAACGTNATGGCGGAGGTACACGCCGAANTGACACGTATGGGANCGTTTGCCGAGAAGGTTCGNGCGAATCCTGAGTTCACCGACATTGTCAATATCGGAATCGGTGGATCAGACCTCGGTCCAGCGATGGCTGCTGAGGCGCTGGTNGGNGANGCNCTTCCACGTCTTCGAGCTCACTTTGTGTCGAACATTGATGCTTCAGACATCACGTCAGTGCTCGACAAGGTCCAACCAAAGTCAACCTTGTTCGTCATTGTTTCGAAGACATTTGGCACGTTGGAGACGTTGACGAATGCGCGGGTCGCACGGCAATGGGTGATCGATGCCCTCGGTGAGTCTGCGGTNAAAGATCATTTTGTGGCGGTGTCGACTGCTGCGGAGAGAGTTGAAGAGTTTGGTATCAGTAGCGATACAACCTTTGGATTTTGGGACTGGGTTGGTGGTCGATACTCGCTGTGGTCAGCAGCCGGGCTGTCGGTGNTGCTGCTNGTGGGNCCAGANCGCTTTGCTGAGTTGCAGGCCGGNGCACGAGATGTTGATGCTCACATGATGGAAACGCTTGTTGACGATGATCGGCTCGAGGACAACGTGGTAGTGACCCTTGCCCTTATCGGTCTATTGCACCGCAATGTGCTGAATCGTCCCTCGAAAGTGGTGATTCCGTACGTGCACGAACTCCGTCGATTTCCTGCGTACTTGCAGCAACTAGACATGGAATCAAATGGCAAGTCGGTGACGGCTGCCGGCATGCCTGTCACCGGCCCTACCGGACCAGTGATTTGGGGTGAGCCAGGAACAAACAGCCAACATGCGTTCTTCCAACTTCTCCATCAAGGCACCGATGTCATTCCTGTTGATTTCATTGGTGTCGCTCGACCGAGCCACGACCTGATCACACAGCATGATGCGTTGTTTGCGAATCTGATTGCCCAAGCCCAAGCTCTCGCTTTCGGGCGGGCATCCCAAGAGCAGCCCCATCGCCACTTCGATGGAAATCGGCCAAGCACGCTGATTCTTGCCGAGCAACTCGATGCCCGAANCTTGGGGCAACTCATTGCGCTNTACGAGCACATTGTGTTTATCCAAGGAGTGATGTGGGGAATCAACAGTTTTGATCAGTGGGGTGTCGAGTTAGGTAAGGAACTCGCAAGCGTTCTCACCCCTGCGTTATCGGATGTTGGTAGTGACATCGCTGGAGACGCAGACTCAGCAACCGTTGCNACAGTGCAGTGGTACCGGGCGCATAAGGCCCGGTGAGAGATCGTCTCTTACGTGGTGGAGCGCTCGAGAACGAGCGTGGTTCTGCCNGGAATGACGAACTTTGCTCCTGCGACCAGTGTCTCGTCGCTCCCTTGCCCGATTTCTGGTCGTGATGAATCGAATTTGACCGTCCATGAAGAGCCCCAACGCTTCGGTGGCAATGTCCACGTCAGCTCAAGTTGGGTTGCAGAAAAGATGCACATGAAGGTGTCATCGATGATTCGATTCCCGAAACGATCAGGAATGGTGATCGCTTCGCCGTTGAGAAAGACACCAACGGCCTGGGCGAATCCTTGTTCCCAGTCAGACGAGGTCATTTCTTTGCCGTCAGGACGGAACCATGCCATGTCGTCATTGTCACNAAGTGGACGACCTTGAAACCATCTGCGGCGNTTGAAGATCGGATGCGATGANCGAAAGGCGATAAGCCGTTGCACCCAGAGNTGCATATCGCCGTCAATGTTCTCCCAGTTGACCCAACTCAATTCACTGTCGTGGCAGTATGCGTTGTTGTTGCCCCGCTGTGTGCGTCCGATTTCATCTCCACTCAGCAGCATCGGCACCCCTTGGGAAAGAAGCAATGTTGCAATCAGATTCCGCCGCTGCCGATGACGAAGTTCGTTGATTGAAGCGTCGACGGTTGGCCCTTCAGCGCCGTGATTCCATGACCGATTGTGAGACTCTCCGTCACGGCTCTCTTCGCCGTTGTCATCATTGTGTTTCTCGTNATAACTGACGAGGTCTGAGAGGGTNAANCCGTCATGACAGGTNATGAAGTTNATCGATGCGGTCGGCCGCCGCGTGTCTGACCGGTAGAGGTCCGACGATCCTGTAAAGCGTTTGGCGAATGTGGAGAGGCGAGCATGTTCGCCACGCCAAAAATCACGCATGGTGTCTCGATAATCAGCATTCCATTCAGACCACTTCGGTGGGAAATTTCCAACCTGATAGCCACCTTCACCGACATCCCAGGGTTCAGCGATGAGTTTGACCTGCGAGAGCACTGGGTCTTGGTGGATGATGTCGAAGAACGCAGAGAGACGATCTACTTCAAAAATTTCGCGAGCCAAAGCCGAGGCGAGATCGAAGCGAAATCCGTCGACATGCATATCGAGCACCCAGTGGCGAAGGCTGTCCATGATGAGCTGCAACACGTGNGGGTGTCGCATGTTGAGAGAGTTTCCGCATCCGGTGAAATCGAGGTAGTGGCGGGGTTCGTCATCGACAAGTCGGTAGTACGCNTGGTTNTCGATACCNCGCATCGAGAGNGTTGGNCCGAGATGATTGCCTTCTGCGGTGTGGTTGTAGACCACATCCAAGATGACTTCGATACCTGCGGTGTGGAGTGCCTTGACCGTTTCTCGGAACTCATCTGCCGGATCNGTCCCGATCTGTGCCCCGTATTCGTTGTGGGCGCTGAAATATCCGATCGTGTTGTAACCCCAGTAGTTCTTGCGGCTCTGTTGGATGAGGTGATGGTCATGAATGAACTGATGGATAGGCATCAGTTCAATGGCGGTAACTCCGAGCTGTACGAGATGCTCAATGATCGCAGGATGACGCAACGCCGAGTAGGTGCCCCGTTTCTCCGGAGGGATATCAGGGTGCTGCATGGTGAACCCTCGGACATGAGCCTCGTAGATGATGCTCTCGTGGGTCGGGGTTTTCAGTAACTCGTCACCACTCCAGTCAAAGGAACGGTCGTTGACAACACCGAGTGGAACGAATGGCGCCGAATTCTCCGAGTTCGCTGAGTCGGGGTCATCAAGGTCGTACGCAAAGCACGCACTATTCCAGTCGAGTTCGCCATCAATGCGGTGCGCGTAGGGGTCGAGCAGCACCTTGGTGTCGTTGTGCCAGAGCCCGGCATCGGGATTCCATTCTCCGTGAACTCGGTATCCGTAATGCTGACCTGGTGTGACGTCAGGGAGATATGCGTGCCAGATGTGGCCATCGACCTCGTGCAGGTCAATTCGTTGTTCGTCTAATGATCGGTCGCGAGGGCCGCCGAAGAGGCACAACTCGACATGTTCCGCGCTCGAAGAAAAGAGAGCGAAGTTTGTTCCCGTTCCATCGAACGTTGCTCCGAGTGGATGCGGGTCGCCAGCCCATACCCTCCGATGGCGCGATGGATGGAAAACAAAGCTCACATTAGGATTCTGCCCGCTGTGCGCTCTCAACCCGCCATTTTCGGGCATGATTGAGAGATGGCTGAAGCAAAAACGATTGAGCGAGTCGGAGTCATTGGTTGCGGATTGATGGGTTCGGGCATCGCCGAAGTGTGTGCACGCGCTGGGCTTGAAGTACTTGTTCGCGAGGCCTCTGCTGAGGCGGCTGAAGCAGGCCGTGCTCGTCTTGTGACATCGTTTGACCGTGGTCTGACCGCAAACAAAATGACTGAAGACGAACGAGATGCAGCAATGGAGCGCTTGTCATTCACCACCGATATCGGTGACCTCTCCGATCGGGACCTTGTTGTCGAAGCAATTATCGAAGACGAAGATATGAAGGTCGACCTGTTTCGTGAACTCGACCAAGTGTTGAAGAATTCGGATGCGATACTCGCCTCGAATACATCGTCGATCCCGATCATGAAGCTTGGAACAGCGACATCTCGCCCAGAGCAGGTCATCGGGATTCATTTCTTCAATCCGGTGCCTGTGCTTCGGTTGGTTGAACTCGTCGAGAGTCTGATGACGTCGGAAGAAACATCGTTGCGGGCGGAGGCCTTCGCCGGAAATGTGCTGTCAAAGCGCGTCATTAGATCGCAAGACCGTGCCGGATTTGTCGTGAACTCGTTACTCATCCCGTATCTGTTGTCGGCGATCCGAATGATGGAGTCAGGTTTCGCCTCGGCAGACGACATCGATATCGGCATGGTCGAAGGTTGTAGTCATCCGATGGGGCCTCTTCGCCTCACCGACCTCATCGGGCTCGACACCACTTTGGCTGTGTCAGAGAGCCTCTATGAAGAGTTCAAAGAGCCGCTCTACGCTCCGCCGCCGTTGCTATCTCGGATGGTTGATGCCGGTCTTCTTGGCCGAAAGTCTGGCCGCGGTTTCTACGACTATCGGCGCTGATGGCAGATCGCGTCGAGCGCCTCACCAATCTTCTTGCNTTATTGCTNGAAACCCGTCGTCCGCTNACTCTTCATGAGATTGCGTCGGAACTCGAGAGTCAATACCCCGACGCTGGTCAGGCTCGNCGTGCNGCATTCGAGCGCGATAAGGCGGCGTTGCGCGANATCGGNGTNGAGATNTCGACGGAAACGTTCGGNGGTGATCGCGCNGGTGAGATGGGGTACCGCATCGAGAGAAGTTCTTTTGAGCTTCCNGACCTTGNCTTGACCGATGATGAGGTTCGGGCTCTTCAAGTTGCGNTAGCCGCNACTCGACCTGANTCTGCAATTGGNGAAGAAGCGCTNCTCAAGCTNGGCGGGGTTNGTGGNGGAGTTGGTGGTCCGATTCGGATGCACCTTCCGGAGTTGCCGGCGTTGCCGATCTTGCGGTCGGCGGTTGCTCAGCGGCATCCTGTGTCGTTTCGTTATTCGGGCAATGTTCGAAAAGTGGAGCCGTGGGGGCTGTTGTTGCGCGACGGGTTTTGGTACGTCGTTGGATTCGATCAAGACCGTGGTGCTCGACGCACGTTTCGAGTCGACCGATGCGAGGGAGAGGTCGCCATTGATTCGGCGATCGTGTTTGAACCACCTGCAGATGGTGACGTAGGGGCTGCACTGCCAACTAACCCGCTGTTGCTGGGAGATGAGCTCGCCGCTGAGCGTGAGGCTGTGGTGCATATCGCAGCACGCCGAGCATGGCTGGTTGAACGAGAGATTGGGAGTGAACGCATTCTTGTTCGGCACGACGATGGGTCAATCACCATCAGGCTGCCGTTCACTAATGAAGATGCGCTGCGTTCGTGGGTGCTTGGATTTCTTGATGACGCTGAACTTCTTGAGCCTGTTGATGTGCGAGATCGCCTCATTGAGTGGTTGAGGGCGGCGGTCTGATGGCACAACGTCCAGCAACAGAACGATTGCGGCGTTTGCTCATCATCTTGCCGTGGTTGATGGAGAGGGGAGAGGTCTCGGTCGATGAGGTTGCTGAGCGTTTTTCTGTAGGTGTTGACGATCTCATTCGAGATCTTGAACTGGTGTCGATGTGCGGTCTGCCGCCCTACGTCGATGAGATGATCGACGTCTTCATTGACGAAGGAATGATTTTCGTTGGGATTCCTCGTTTGTTTACGCGACCGCTTCGACTTAGCGAGGTGGAGGCTTTTGAGTTGCTCGCTGCCGGAAGGGCAGCGATGCAGTTGCGGGGTGCCGATCTTGACGGGGCGCTGGCGAGGGGTCTGGGCAAAATTGCGAGGGGGTTAGGCGAGGATGACACGGGTCTGCTCGTCGTTGCTCCTACTCCTGCAATCGTTCAAGAACTTTCACAGGTGATCGAGAACCGCGAGCGAGTAGAGGTTCGGTATCAGTCATCGAAAGATGTCGCGCCCACAGATCGACTACTTGAGCCATTCGTGGTGTTCTCATCGCAAGGCAATTGGTACACACACGCTCACGATGTCGGTGCAGAGGGGCTCAGGACGTTCCGGGTTGATCGCATCGAGTCACTAACGGTGATCGGGCAGGCGGAGAACGAGGCGCCAGATTCGATGCCTGAACCTGGCATCTGGTTTGCTGACGCGGAAATTGAGCGGGTGACACTTCGGGTGGCTCCGCGTGGCCGGTGGATACATGAGCGATATCCAGTTGATGAGGTGTCCTCTCCAGATGCAGATGGTTGGGTTGAGGTTCGTCTCGCCGTGACATCTCGTCAATGGCTCGAGCGGTTGCTGTTACGTCTCGGCGATGCGGTTGAGGTGGTTGATCCGTCTTCGATGCGCGTCGTTCGATCGGAAGCAGCAGCTCGAGTGTTGGGTCGCTACTCGGTCAAAGGTTGATCTCGCAGGAGGAGCGGCAGTATTTCGGAGGTCGCAACTGCGTCGTGGAGTGCGTCGTGGCTGCGGCCGATGTTGATGCCGTATCTCTCGCAAATATCGCTGAGCCGATGTGAACGCTGTCGGTCAGGGTCGAGGCGGCGAGAGAGTCGGAGCGTGCAGAGGTGAGGACCGTTGGGCAACTGCAGGTCGTTCATTTGCGCGGCCGTGGTGAGGAACTTCCAGTCAAATGCGAGGTTGTGGGCAACAATTTCACGCTCGCCGATGCGATCGAAAAGGCTGTTGAGCGCTTGTAGCGATGAGGGAGCGAAGAGCAATTGTCGGCGGGAAATGCCGTGTATGTGCTGGGCGCCGATTGGGTCCCAAGGTCGCCGCAATCGAATCGTCGAACTCCACGTTGAAACGTTTATGAGACGAGTTTCGTTCGGGTGGAGATCGCCACAGACGACGGCGACTTGGTAGATCGGATCTAACGCACCATTGAGGCCACCCGTCTCAAGGTCAATGACCGCAAAGTGCCGGACAGGATTGCTCACGTGGCCAGACTAGGCCAGCGGTGTAACGGGAGGAATTATGCGTTGCGAGCCCGGATACCAATGGGGGCAGCAACGGTGTAACCGAGAAGGTGCCGGTCTTCTTCGTTTTCTCCGCCCCAGTAACCATATTCGTGATTTTCGCGAGCGAACTGGCGGCAGGGGATGCGCACTGGGCAGGCTGTGCACAACATATTGGCTCGTGCTTCACGGCGTTCACGCGCCTGTGGGCGTTCGGCCTTTTTTGCGAAGAAGAGTTCGAGACGGCCCTTGCACATGGCAAATTCTTGCCATGCCACATCACGTGGCAGGTCGTCGACTGATTCAAAACTGAGGGGTTCAGCAACGCTCATGCCTCATTTAACACTAAATAGGGGTTTCCTATTCCAAGATTGAGAAATTTTTCTCAATTTGTCCTCTACAGGAGTTCGGCGGCGAGCGAAGCGACACTTGAACGCTCGCATGATTGCAGGGTGATATGGCCAAAACAGGGCTGTCCCGTGAAGGCATTTGTGAGTACAGCCAGGGCATTGTTGGTTTCCCCGAGATAGGGGGCATCGATCTGGCTGGTGTCACCGGTGAACACCACTTTCGTTCCTTCACCGACGCGAGTGAGGATCGTTCGCAGCGTGGTCGGTTCAAGGTTTTGCGCTTCGTCGATGACAACCATCTGCTGTTGGAGCGATCGACCTCTAAGAAAAGTGACTGATTCGAGAGAGAGTTTTTGTCGTTCGGTGAGTTCATCGATGAGTTGGCGGGCGTCACCTGATGAACGACGGTCGGTAAGGGCGACCACAGCGTCGTGCACAGCCGACATCCACGGGTCGAGCTTCTCGTCGAGGCCGCCAGGGAGGAAGCCAACATCTGCCCTGCCAACTGGAACGAGAGGACGATAAATGGCGACGCGCTCATATCGCTGATCTTCGACAACCTGCTCGAGCGCAGCCGCAATCGCCAGGATTGTCTTTCCGGTGCCAGCCCGTCCGTCGAGTGCAATCACCGAAACATCAGGGTCCAGAAGGAGATCGATTGCGAACCGCTGTTCCTTATTTCGAGGATGCAATCCCCATGGCTGTGCCGGGGTGGGCGGGAGGAGGTGAAACTCGGTTCCGCGTCGTCGGGCGAGGGCAGACTGCGACCCAGCCCTGAACACCACGTATTCGTTCTCTCGTACGAGCGGCGCCGTATCAACACTTAATGCGAG
>PBWL01000044.1 GCA_002727235.1 Acidimicrobiaceae bacterium | reverse complement strand
GTTCGGGGTGGTCTCACCACGAAACCGGTTGATGTAGAACTCTTGCTCAACACTTTTGACGCCACTCCACTCGCTCGACCGGTGCTGCCGGCCAGCGAGAGCTTCGAGTTGGGAGGCGCCGGGGTGCGGCTCTGCCGGCTAGACCCAGGCAGCAACGCTGTTGCCGATATCCACTCAATCGCACTTCGCGATGATGGCATTGCGTTCTACACCGCTCCGGGAGAGTCGATCGATTCAACAGTGGGATGTTGGGTCGTCGTTGGCGCCACTGGCGCGAACAACTGAACGACTAGTCAGCGCTGTTTAGTGCCGCGTGCATTGCGTCGGTTCCAGCAATGAGCGCCGCGGCCTCATCGTCGGTGAGTACAGCGAAAGCGGGCTCGAGAATCTCGTTCGTCATCGCTTCGGCCCGATCACGCTTTGCAATGTCATCGGCGGTCGGTTCACCAACTTCACCCTCCGCCCAGCCAAAGGTCGCAACATCATTCGGACGTTTAATGGCATGTGCCATTACTGAGGGGAGTCCAACGGCTGCAATCGCTGTCAGGTGCGCGCTCCCTCGAAGTTCGCGTAGCACCATGGCCTGGTGGAAGGATGCCGCAGGAGCGTCGCTCGGCACCGGCTCAGCTTTCAACCCTGCGAAAAGAGCAAACGACGAATCATCGATTGCATCGAAGATCTTTTGTACCGCAGCGACATACTCTTCAAGCCCGTCAAGGTCGGCAAAATGTGCACGGCCATGAGCGTGGGCGCACGCTATGTACTCGCGAGCTGCGTCTCGAGGCGCAATTTTCTCGCGGCCACCATTCCACAACTTTTCGATCATTCCAGGGTTGAAATAGCCGAACGCAGAGTGCACCACCGCGGGCTCCACGTCTCCGAGCACCCCTCCTCGGCCAATGATGTAGAAGTAAAACCCTCCAAGGCCAAACTCCTTTCCACGTCCGACTGTTTCTGGTGTGAAGTAAAACGCAGCACCGATGTCACCGGTCTTTTGCGCAACGGCTGAGACTGTTTCCTGAGCGTTCATGGGTCTAGATGTTCACACGCTCTTATCGCCATCAACGAACCGGCGTACCTCGGGTGCGCGACCCGTATTTCCATACGCGATGCCTGACATTGTCTTCATCTTTTCGAATTCGTGATCGATGAGACGGGGAGCTGCAGCCAACAGACCACCGTCGGCAACTACGCACTGCCCGGTCACAAATCGAGACTCGTCAGTTGACAGCCAATACATGACATCAGCGATGGCTGTGGCGTCACCACGATCGGGCCATGGCTGAATTTCTGCTCTCCATGAGTCAGTGCGCTCAGGCTTTCCTCTCGTCAACAACTCGGTGTAAATCGCCCCTGGGCAAACCGCATTCACGCGAATGCGGTGCTCTGCGAGTTCAGATGCGGTGGTCATTGTCAGTGAAACAACACCCGACTTGGTTGCGGAGTAGGCCTGTGGCCCAGCGCCGCCCGAGATTCCGGCAATACTCGCCGTGTTCACGATCGTGCCGCCGTTGCCGAGCCCGATCATTGCTCGAGCGGCATGTTTGGTACCAAGAAACACCGAGCGCATGTTGATCGCGAAGGTTGCATCCCACTCTTCAACTTCTTGTTCAGTGATGGGGCCAAACGCTCCGCCGACGCCCGCATTGTTCACCATCGAATCAAGACGTCCGTAACGATTCATTGCGAGATCGACCAGTGCCGCTACATCGATCTCTTCGGCGACATCGACGGGAAGAAATGCAAGCCGGGCACCAGCATCAATTTCGCGTAGCAAGCTCGCTCCGCGTTCTTCGTTGAGATCTCCGACGACAACCGACCATCCTTCACTGAGGAACCGTTCTGCNGCNGCTCGCCCNATGCCGCCACCGCCGCCNGTGACGATCGCAACCTGTGCTGTGTTGTTACCTGCGTTCATTTTCTTAGTTTGNCGTTCGATGCCCGACAGATTGTTACTGGCNGNGACGCNNNAGTNGCNGCAGACCTATCAAGATCGTCCGAGCGAATCAAGATCGTCCGAGCGAACAGGTCAGGATTGGCGCCGCTCANCTCGGNATATCGATCACCGCGAACGTGCCCGCAGCACTCACTACCTCACGGTTCTCCGNATCGGTGACGATCGCGTCGACATGAACGACCCGTCGTCCTGCGCGACGAACAGTTGCCGTGGCTGAAATNTGACCTACGCCGCAAGGACGGAGGAACCGGGTGTGAATGTCGATCGTCGTGCACCAGTACCCCTCAGGAATGACACTCATCACTGCGGCTCCCATTGCGGTGTCAAGCATCATGAAAGGGATACCGCCGTGCACCACTCCGTGGGGATTCAGATGTCGCTCGTCAACATCGAGCGACGCGGTTGCGGCTCCGTCGCCCTTGTCGATGGTGAATCCCACCATCTCCTGAAGAGGGAATGAGAGCGGATCTGGAGAGGGTTTTACATCGTTGGCCACAGCACCGGACACTAATTCGCAGTTGATCCCCAACTCGATCGAATCATTGGTCATTGTGGCCTCTCACTAGGCTGACCGCCGTGGAACTTCGTCCGACCGAAACAGAGATCCAACGTCATCGAGTGCAGCGCTGGTTTGCGGTTGATGACCAAAAGACTCACACCGAAGAAGAATGGAGGGAGCATGAGGCGGTCGGCTACCTGGTGTTGACCAATGAGAGATTGATATTCGAACCAACCCGCTTTGAGCAAGCATTGAGGCGCAAGATGTTCGCAATTCCGCTGAGAGTCCTCAATGTTGCTGCAATTTTTTCGTACTCAGGATATGACCGAGGTGGGATTCGTCTCAAGCAGCCGGCACAGCATTGGGAGTGCGAACTCTCTGTCATCACGGCTATTGAACGTGATGACGAAAAGGAAAAGAGCCTGAAGCTACAACTTCCTCGGATTCGAGTGATGACGACCGACTCGCTCTACCGTTTCGCTATTCCCAAGAAACAGTTCAAGGGTGTGTTGCGAGAGCTTTCTCTCGCCGTTGGTGATTCACCGCACGCCGAATAAGNGACTTCTCTTGCGCAATCGCGTGAATGTTCTGCGTCAAGTTCGTCACCAACTGACGGCGCCGCTCCCCCAGATGTCGTGCGGTTCGTGGCCTCGTATGGAGGTGCCGACTCGGGCTTCGCTCTCGCTTTTCATCACAATCAGGTAATGGAATTCGGTATTTGCGTCGCCTCAAGGCCTTCAGACATTGGTTATGTCCGACTTGCCGAGCAACTCGGCTATTCACATATGTGGGCTGCCGACAGCCAAATGATCTGGTCAGATGTGTATGCGTTCATGGCGCTCGCCGCAACGGCAACGACGACGATGAAGTTGGGCACAGGCGTTGCTGTTGCGCCGACACGCCCTGCACCGGTCACTGCCGCCGCTCATGCAACGATCAATGAAATTGCACCCGGGCGGGTGTTCTGTGGAATCGGTACCGGTAACACCGCAATGCGAATAATGGGTCACCCACCGATGCGAATCGCAGAATTCGATCGGTACCTCGGCGACCTTCGAGGCTTTCTTGACGGCGAAGAAGTTGACTTCGAATTTCGTGGCCGCATCGCCCCAACTCACCATCTCATGCCCGACAGCGGCTTCGTGCGCTTTGAGCCACGAATTCCGATGTGGGTGTCGGCCTTTGGTCCGAAAGCAATGCGACTCGCAGCTCTTCACGGCGATGGACTCGTCACTTCGGTACCACCGCAACCGGCCGCTGTTCGATATGCACGCCAGCGTCTGGAGCAGGCCGCCGATGAAGTTGGGCGACAGATCGATCGCAAGTCGCTCCCGATTACGACACTGACCACAGCACTTGTTCTCGAAGAGGGTGAGTCACTTGACAGTGAGCGTGTCCGCCGCCAGACCGGGGCATTCGCGATTGCGAGCCTTCATTACTCGTACGAGCAGGTACAACAATTTGGTCGACGACCGCCCGAATACTTGTCAGACATTTGGGGCGACTACGTCGCTGAACTCGAAAACACTCCTCCGGAACGCCGCCATCTTCGAACACACCTTGGCCACAACTGCTGGGTCGTTCCCGAAGAAGAAAGGTTTGTGACCCCCGAGCTCATTGATCGAACCTGCCTCGTTGGTACCGCCTCTGAACTTCAGAACAGGGTCGACGAACTCGAAGATGCAGGTCTTGACCAGATCATTCTTCTCCCTCCGCTCGACGAAAAAGAAGCGGTCATCACCGACGTCGCTCAGGCCCTCCTCAGCTCATAGAGGTATCGCCGTCGGCGCAACGTAGCATCATTGCGTGCTCATTCGACGCTGGTTCTTCTTGATGGCGGGCCTCTCGTTTTTCGGGTTCAGTCTTGGGCTTGTTGTGCGCGCCGATCTTGGGCTTGCGCCGTGGGATGTCTTTCACCAAGGCGTGTCTCAGCAGCTCGGATGGTCGCTTGGCACCGTCATTGTTGCGACAAGCTTCGTCGTCGTCGTGCTGTGGATTCCAATTCGCGAACGTCCTGGCATTGGCACTCTTGCCAATGCGGTTCTCGTCGGCATCTGGGTGGATATCTCCCTCTGGATATTGCCTGAAGTCTTGTCGTCGCTTGTGCTCCGATTTGTCGTGCTCGCAGTTGGCATCGTGGTGAATGGTGTCGCAACCGGCCTCTATATCGGTGCTCGATTTGGGTCGGGTCCTCGCGATGGATTGATGACAGGACTCGCAGCNCGTGGCTACTCGGTTCGGGTGGTGCGCACAATCATTGAAGCGATCGTGCTCATCAGCGGCTTCGCTCTGGGCGGCTCAGTCGGTCTTGGAACCGTGTTGTTTGCGGTCGCGATCGGGCCGATCGCTCATCAAGCAATTCCGTTCTTCACGGGGTTCACGGCNGCTGTAAACAAAGAATCGGTCATGCCGTCATCCGCTTGAACACTTCGGCAAGATATTCAGCAACTTCGCAGCCGCACAGGTGGCCGGTCGATGACGTTGTTGCGTTGTTGAAAAGATTGACAACATCGGCTCCAAGATGGCCCCGAACCCGACGATCTACATGTTCGGCCGGCACCGGATGCCAACGACCCCGGAACACTGTTCCCCGTACGCGAATCCCTGCGATATCAACGGTGTCAACGTCATAGGGGTCGGCTTCAAGCACGGTGAAGTTGGCCTGCTTTCCGACTGTGATTGAGCCGAGATCATGTTCACGCCGCCACGAGTACGCNCTCTCAATGGTGATTGCTCGTAGAGCGTCGTGCACCGAAATGCGTTGCTCAGGGGCAGCAACCCGACCCGATTCGGTGATGCGGTTCACTCCCCATGAGGCCATTGCGAGCGGGTCACTTGCACAAATCGGCAAATCCGAGTGGTATGAAAACGGAATCTGCCGCTGCAGCACCGATGCGGCGCGAACCATATTGTCTGCCCGATCCGGGCCAAGCCCCCACGTTCCGTAACGATCGGCGAATCCCACCGGATAATACGGGTTCGCAGAAACAATGGACCCCGTCGCCGCAATGCGATCAATCAACGCCTCGGTCGAATTCGCAAAATGCACGATGACGGTGCGGTGATCGGAACGTGGATACCGGCGTTGCGCATCTTCGATGATCTCAACGAGTACTTCAAGTCCGAGGTCACCGTTGACATGGATATGAATCTGCCAATCGTCATCCCAGTAAGTATCAAAAGCCTTGCGGAGATCTTCTGGTTCCATCATCCATTCACCGTGGTGATGAGGGTCGGGCTCTCCATTCTCATCGAGATACGGCTCGACCATTTGCATGAGTTGGCTGACGATCGCGCCATCGCAAAACAACTTCACGTGGCGGTCNAGCATCGCAACTTTGCCACTCGTGCCAGCTTCAGAAATACGCTCCTTCGACTCATTGAGAGCGTCATCACCTTCGATATGTCTGATCGGTTGGGTTCTCCCCTCAACCATGAAGGTTGAGTAGAACGGCACATTGTCGGCGCCGAGAATTTCTTGGTACATCTCCCACGGCTCGATCGCCCAATAGATACCGGGTTCATTAATCGCAGTGACGCCATTCATGTGCAGATACTCGACGAGCTGGTGGAGACCCCTCCGCATGCGGTCTTCGGTAAGGAATACCGGCATCAAGTAACGGCCGAGCGCCAGCATCCAGCCGTTCTCCCAATAGTGGCCACGTTCGACATCGAGTTGCTCGCTTGCAAGACCCCAACCCGACATCAGTTCGGGGGTGATCCCGAGTGCCTCAGTTGCGGCGGAGTTCAGGTACCACTCATGTACCGACCGTTGCCAAACCGCACAGGGGCGATCGCCAACCAGGCCATCAAGTCGCTGACGGCTGAGTTCACCGTGCCACAACGAGTGGTAACCCCAAGAGAACAACCACTCGCCATTGTCGAGACGCTGGTGAGCAGATACCACCCGTTCATCAAACTCACTCGGGGTGGCTGCGGCAGGGTGCACTCGATCGGGCATGACCCAGTCTTCCGGTGCAATGATCTCAGTCGTCAGAGTGCTCGCCGCCAAAAAAGGGTGAAGATGCTGATCAATAAACCCTGTGATCACCGTGTTATCCGCAAAGGTCTCATCCACCTCGTGATCATCGCCAACGGTGGCGACAACATCATCGAGTTCTCCAACGGCGATGATTTCACCATCTTGCGCAGCTACTGCGGTGGCGCGCGGTGTGGCGTCGTCCATCGTGATGAATGAACGAGCGAGGAAGATCGTTGCCGTCGAACCCATGACGCGACGTTAGGTCACTCAGCAGCCGCGAATTGACGTCGACGCTGATGGGGCTGACAAGAGGCACATTGCACCGCTACCGGTTGCTTAGGCGCCAACGACGACGCTGCCGCCATCGTGCAGAGCCCGACTGACAGTAGTCCAGCCCACCGCCACAACGTCGTTACCCGGTCGCTGAACCAGCTGGCAGCAACTCGATGTGACTCGGGCCGAGACCACAACAGCCACCGATTGCGAGACAGCCAAGATCTCGCCAGCGCTGGGCGTAGTCAGCGAAGACCGACGGCGCCATGACATCGTTGAAGTTCCAACTTGGCATCTCGAAGTGGCCACTGTCGGGGTACACCGCAATTGGTCCGCTCCAGTGGGTACGAATTTCGGCGAGGGCCGGCTCGATGAGGTCGGCGCGCGAATGCATGATGCTGACCGCTTCGACTCGGGCATCGATGAGATGGAAAATGTCGGAGATTGGGCGTTCTGCGTGCTTGTCGTACAATATTGGTCCGCCGTGAGACCCTTCACGAACACTGAGCCCGAGCCACACCGGAAGACCGGTTGCACAGGCAGTGCTGGCGGCAATTGCCGCTCGGTCTGGGTGGTACATCATCTCGAGAAGAATCATGTCGACACCTGCGGCGAGCAGTGCTGAGGCATGTTGCTCGCAGTCGTCTTCAAAGCCCGGTGGAACATCGCCGAGAGTTGGGTCGACCATGTCAGTTCCTGCCATGTGTGGAATCATGTGCGACATTGATCCAGCGACAGCAGACGTATGTTCTCGACCGCATTCAACGGTCGCTTCGCGCGCAATCGCAACTGCTCGCTCAATAAGGAACGAGTGATTCTGCCCCTGGCCGGCAGCCCTCAGCATGCTCGGCACGCTTGCGTAGGTATTCGCTGTGGTGATGTCGCATCCGAGGTTGAGATAATCCTTGTGAATTTCACGTAGCACGTCACCGTGCTCAGCCACCGACGGCCCACACCAGGCATCAGCATCCATTGGCACGCCGCGGCGTTCCAGCTCGGTGCCTATTGCACCGTCGAGGCGAACGAAGTGGTTGAGACGCAATTTGTCGGCAATGTACTGGTGCCCCATGGGTTTGAGGTTAGCGACAGCGCATTACTTCATGTGCTCACATCATCTTGCACAGCGTGCGCGCCACCTCTAAGTTCTGCTCCGTGCAAAAGAATCCTCCTGCTGCGCTCACCGGGCTTCACCTCATTGCGACATGGTTCATGGTTGGGTTGATCTGGACGATCCACACCGTGCACTACCCACTCTTCGCCATGGTGGGTGACGAGACCTACCTCGAATTCCAAGCGGCTCATGTCGACCGAATCGGAAAACTGCTTCTCGTCCCGTGGGCAGCAGAAGGAGCGACCGCTCTCCTTCTGCTCATCTGGGCCTGGCGTCAACGTGATCAAGCTCTCTTACCGCCACTCGTCATCGGCGGTATCGCAATGGGCGTGGTGTTGATTGTCAGCGGCTTCTTCTCTGCACCTGCTCACGCCGATCTCGCAAATGGATTTGTTCCGGAGGTGCACGACCGATTGATGACTGCAGATCTTGTTCGCACGCTGGCATGGACACTGCGAGGGGTGACTGCGAGCTGGGTCTCCGTCGTGATCTGGAAACGCAGAACATCATGATCTTCGAACACTGGGGGTCAACCGATGAAGAGATCAAAGAGGATCTGCCAGGCGACGACCTCATTGGCAGTCCTGCGTTCAGCGCGACGCGATCGATCACCATCTCTGCAACACCAGCGGAGGTGTTTCCGTGGGTTGCGCAACTCGGTTTTGGACGGGCTGGCTGGTACAGCTACGACCTCATTGACAACTTTGGACGCAAAAGTGCGACCACGCTTCACCCCGAATGGGCAGTGCACTTGGTAGGAGATGTGGTGCCCGGTGGCCCGATCAACTTTTCCGTGAGGAAGATCGATGCACCCAACCACCTTGTTCTAGAACTCTCAAGCTCCCGCCGCTCGCCTCGACTCACATTCACGATGAGTTATGTTCTGCGCCCGATTGGTGATTCAACTCGGCTTATCTCTCGTGTCCGCAGTGGATTACGCGTCCCTTATGGCACGGTTCTTCTTCGCTCGACCCTCGGACCAGGTGACGGTGTAATGCTCCGGCGCCAACTGCTCGGCATCAAAGAGCGGGCCGAGCAGCACAGCCAATAGTTCGCCGAATTGCCGCCCCACATAAGGTGGAAGTTATGCAAATTGCTGGATCAACCGCATTCATCACCGGCGGGGCCTCCGGGCTTGGGGCCGCTACCGCACGGCACCTCGTATCACTCGGAGCCCGGGTGGGTGTGCTCGATCGAGATGGTGAACGTGGTGCGGCGATTGCGTCTGAAATCGGTGGTGTCTCCGCCGAGTGCGACGTGTCTTCTGCCGAATCTTTAGAGGCGGCCTTCGCCCACCTCGTTGAACAACTCGGAGCGCCTCGCATCACTATTGCGTGTGCTGGCGTTGGCGCGGGAAAGAAAGTTATCGGACGCAACGGTCCGCACCCGCTCGATGAATTTGAACGCATTGTCAACATCAACCTCATCGGCGTCTTCAACATCGTTCGACTAGCTGCCTGGNCAATGCACGATCTTGAGCCAGTTGGTGCTGATGGCGAACGTGGAGTGATCGTGACGACNGCTTCAATTGCTGCNACTGACGGCGTTGACGGCGGGGTGTCGTANTCGGCATCAAANGGTGGCGTGCTTGGCATGACGTTGCCGCTTGCNCGCGANCTCGCACCATGGGGAATNCGCGTTGTTTCTATTTCCCCCGGNTCGTTCGACACGCCTCTCGTGGAAGGAATGCCAGATGAGTACGCCGAACAGATGGCGGCAACAACACCATTCCCTCCTCGATTTGGTCAAGGACCCGAGTACGCCCACCTGTGTGCCCACATCATTTCGAACACCATGTTGAATGGTTCTGATATGCGAATCGACGGCGGCATGCGTATGGCTCCATCACGTTTGAGGTGAACGTCATGGTAGAGATCAACCTGCTTGACCCCCATGCGATCGATGACCCTCACGGCTATTTTCGTCAGTTCCGTGACGGTGGGCCGATTCAGTGGAGCGATCGCCACCGTGCGTGGATCGTGATGGGGCACCCTGAACTCAATGCAGCATTCCGCAACCCTCGTCTCTCCACAGAGCGCATGTCTGGTTTCAGGGAACGTCTCAGCGGGCCGCGGGCAGAGGCGTTGTCGATGGCCATCGATCTTCTCGATGGCTGGATGCTCTTTCACGAGCCACCTGAGCACACTCGACTTCGTGGCCCTCTCGCTCGATCATTTACTCCACGTTCAGTGAACGCGTTGGAAGATCGAGTGCAACAGATCGTTGATGACCTTCTCGACAAGATGGCGGCGACCTCTGATGGTGATCTGGTCGAGTTGCTCACCCATCCACTTCCAGCTGCGGTTATTGCCGAATTGTTCGGAGTTCCGATCGACGAACGCGATTGGCTTGCCAACTGGTCAGAAAAGTTTGGTGTTGTTGTCTTTGGTGCCGTTGGTCGTGGCGATTACGACGAGGTTGCACGTGCAGCAGGAGCAGAACTCGAAGGTCGCCTGCAGCCGCTGTTCGATCGTTACCGTTCGGAGCCCGAAGACAACCTGCTTTCTCTTCTTCTTGCCGAAGAAAACGAGGTTGACGGTCTCACGCAGATTGAGCTCCTTGGCGCGTGTTCTCTTTTGCTGTTTGCGGGACACGACACGACGGCATCACTTCTCGGTTCGGCCACCGTCGCACTGTGCAGGAATCCTGATGTTCAACGCACATTCACCACCCTTGAAGGTGACGACCTCGATATCGCGGTCGAAGAACTTCTTCGTTTCGAGGCACCAGCAAAAGCAATGATGCGAACCGTCGTTGAAGATCACGAAGATTCTGGGGTTGAGATGCGTACCGGACAGTCGGTGTTTCTCAATATCTTGGCTGCCAACCGTGATGACCGTGTGTTCGACTCACCCGACGACATCGTTCTCGATCGTGATCCAAATCCGCATCTCACATTCGGGTTTGGGCACCATTTCTGTCTTGGTGCAGCTCTCGCTCGACTCGAAGCCAAAGCAACNNTGTCATCGCTATNCCNGCGATTTCCNAACCTCCAGCTTGATGGAGATCCAACGTGGCGTCCGACGATCAGCGACAGATCACCGAAGTCAGTTCCACTGCGATGGTGACATCATTCACCACCTTCGTCTGAACGGCATTCGCACGGTTTCGCATTTTGGCTGTTACCGTCCACGCCGCTGATCGGGACTTCCGGTCGGTGGGTTCGCAGAACGGGATGTAGTTCCTCCGATCATCGTGAGCCATCCCTCCCAAACATGAACTCATCGGCTTCGCGCTGAGCACGAAGTTACTGCGCCCACCTCTTTTGGAGACTTTCCATGTCATTGACCGAAACCGAACCACGCGCGCTGACATTTGAAGAACTCGGTGTCCCCGACTTCATTTGCCACTCGCTTCACCGCCGCGGCATCGACGAACCGTTTGCCATCCAACGCGTCGCCATTGCCGACATCATGCAAGGAAATGATGTTTGCGGTGCTGCGCCAACGGGGTCTGGCAAGACACTTGCCTTCGGAATTCCTCTCGTAGCGATGACCCGAAAGGGCAGTCCTCGTCGGCCAACATCTCTAGTGTTGTCACCGACGCGTGAATTGGCCGATCAGATCGCATCTGAAATGCACCCGTTGTCGAACCGAACATCGATTACCACGGTGTATGGCGGCGTCGCGTATGGAAAACAAGTCAACGCACTCAAGCACGGCACCGACATTCTCGTTGCGTGCCCGGGGCGTCTCGAAGACCTCATGGAGTCGGGCACCGTCGTACTCGATGACATCGAGCGTGTCGTCATTGACGAAGCCGACCGGATGGCCGACATGGGCTTTTTGCCCGCAGTGCGTCGCATTCTCGATGCCACCACATCGCGTACTCAAACGATCTTGTTCTCAGCCACCCTCGACGGTGATGTCGCTCATCTCGTAAAGCATTACCAGAATGATCCCGTGCGGCATGAGGTGGTGCCTGAGCACAACAGCATCTCGCTTGCTGATCACCGATTCTGGACGGTTGCTCGCGACGCACGGGTAAGCCTGCTCGCCGAAACGGTCGCTGCGGCGTGGCCAACGATCGTGTTTTGCCGCACCCGACATGGCGCTGATCGCCTGACGAAACAGCTCGCACGAGATGGCATCACCGCGGTCTCCATTCATGGCGGAAAGAGTCAACCTCAACGAACCCGAGCTCTCGCAGAGTTCACCGAACACCGAGCACACGCACTCATCGCCACCGATGTTGCTGCTCGCGGCATACATGTTGATGACGTGACATCAGTGGTGCACTTCGACCCNCCGGAAGACCACAAGGCCTATATTCACCGTTCGGGACGCACCGCTCGTGCCGGGCAAGGCGGTGTGGTTGTCTCTCTCATCGAGCCAAACGGTCGTCGAGCCGCACGTCGCATGCAGCGCGAGGTCGGTATCGACGTGGAAATCGTCGATCCTGATGTTGCATCGATCACCCCATTTGGTGACCCCACGGCGACACTCGCTCCNGCACGTGAAGTGCGTGAGCGCCAGCGTCCGTCGTCGAAGCAGCGTCAAGGGTCGCAACCCAAGAAGACTGGTGGTCAACCTGGCAAGAAGCGAAGGAATACCTCACAACGTGGTGACATGTCATCAACGCGTGGTGATCGCAAACCGCATCGTGGCCAGGGGTCTCGCCAAGATGACCAGCACTCAGAGGCACGACGCAGCGACTCAAATGACCGACCTCGTCGAACCACTGAGGCCCAACAAGATCGGCAGCGCAGAGCAGAGGGCGACGGCTCCTCCCGGAACAATCGCGGCGAGCGTCGCCAAAGTGGGCCCGCCTCGCATCGAAAAGGAGCTAAGGCTGGCCAGCGTCGTGCGTCCTCGGGCGGTCACCGCAAAGGTCAATCCCCTCGAGCTCGCACCTCAAGTCGTCGCNGATAGGCCGGGCCCTAACGCCACTTCGAAACATCGTGCTCACCACGAAACAAGTGCTCTTCGGTAAGGTCAACTAGTTGGTCGCCACGTTCAGATCAAGGAGATGCTGTGNATCCGGTTGATATTCCCGACGTTCTCACCGAGGACTTGCACAACAAACTCTCGTCTCTTGCGGTTGCAACGATTACCCATCAACTGCAAGGTCGCGGTATTCAGCACGCCTTCTTAAGCGGCCTGCGACCGCTCCACCCACATCAACGGCTTGTTGGAAGAGCCCGCACGCTTCGCTATGTGGCGTTGCGTGAAGATCGTGTCTCAGAGTTCTCTGCAGGACAGAATGCTCAGCGCAGCATCGTTGAGGCAGTCACCAATGGNGATGTCATTGTGATCGAGGCTCGNGATGTTCCTGATGCTGGCACCGTGGGAGACATTTACGCTCTGCGAGCGTTTCATCTNGGTGCGGTGGGAATCATTACCGATGGCGCGCTTCGTGACACCGAGGCGATCGCCGAACTCGGCAAGCCGGTCTATCACCGGGCATCTCATGGGTCGACGTGGGGACGGCGACATATGCCGTTCAGCCACGATGAGCCCATCACCTGTGCCGGAGTGTTTGTTGAACCGGGTGACGTCATCGTGGGTGACACCGATGGTGCAGTAGTNATTCCACATGCCATCGCNNNCGAGGTTGCNGCAGANGCNGANGCGCAGGAGCANCGGGAGGCGTTTGCGATCGANAGGGTGCGGGCGGGGGAATCNCCTCAAGGAATCTTCCCTCTGTCAGAGGAGCGTCGACCCGATTACGAGGCATGGAGCAAGTAGCGATAAGGCATCGTACGGTTGCGAGAGTGTCAACCACCTGCCGGCTTACTCACCACAGGTGGTCTGCAGGGGCATCGTGATGTCAGCGCCCCCGGCAGGACTCGAACCTGCGACCTGCGGTTTAGGAAACCGTTGCTCTATCCACTGAGCTACGGGGGCGGGGATGACCCGAAACGTGGTCCGAAATTCAGAAGCGACGTGTTGGGTTANCAACGGTTGAGGTTAGCGGGGAAAACTGTTGGCTTGAAGAGCCTCCGACAGCCAGTAATCAGGTGAAACTGTGATCAGTTTCGTGTATCAGCAGCGTGGGCTGACGGCGATGTGTCTGTGTTGNTCAGACACCTCGATTNTCGAACGTTACGCCTCTTGCTGAGACGCGCGCNAGATGCGCTGGTTAGACACGAACCGCAGTAACAACAAGGCGGTATGAAAGCGACGTCGGTGTGCCATCGGCTTTCGAACAGGCAACCAAAGAGATCGACGGGCCGCCATGCGCACGAGCCTCAGCGTAAATGTCTGCTGAATCAGGGCTCACAACCTTGCTGCCAGCAACGCTGTAGCTCCACGACTGTCCTGTCGGGCCTCCCACAGTGATGATGTCGCCGACGTTNAGCAGGTGAATGTTTTCGAACGTTCCGCCCTTGCTAGTCCGGTGAGCAAACGTCACAATGTGCGCGAACTGATCAGGTGTGCCAGAGCCAAGCCAGTGCCAGATAGCACCAGTGTCGACAACCTCGTTCGAGTCATCTCCACCTTCAACTANCTGATTGAGGCCAATCGCTGGGGCGCTCATCGTCCACGGGAACGCAACCGCCGGCGACACCTCCACCTCGACAGGCTCTTCAACTGCCTCTTCTTCTGCGGGCTCTTCCGCAGCTACTTCTTCNGGGGTGCCTACGTTCGTTTCTGCTTCGGTGGAACCACCAGAAACATTCGACGTTGTCAGAGGCGTGTCGTCATCCTCTTCAGAAGCAACAAGCTCGAAGGCGTAGGGGTTTTCGTCAATATTGAGAGTGCTCTCAATCGAAGCCAACTTCATGTACCACGGCTCAGAACGCTCATCGTGCTCAACAGCGGCTCGAAGCAAATATCCGTCGATGCGGCTACTACCAGCGGATGCTCGCTGACTCATAAGAACAACGCCAAGCGGCAAAAGGAACGACAGCGCCAGGCCAGTTGCATCATTACGCCTCATAACTCTCACTCGTGCTCCATTGCGCTTTTCCATACTCGGTACTNTGCANGCCTCCTGTAAAACGTTGNGGGAGCTCAGATTCATAACACGGGGANGGCCCGAAACGTGGTCCGAAATTCGTCCGGTGCGTNTCGTGTTATCGGTTGATGAGGCTAGCGGGAAACCTGATGGCTTGAAGAGCGACTATCCGCTCAAANGTCATGGAGTCTGTCGCCAAACGAAACGCCTTCGATCGGAGGTCAGCGCGTAGGTATCTGTTGCACTTTCAGAGAAAGGGTTAACAAAAANACCCGGTACAGCGATTACCGAGGTATGAGACACAACGCCACCCCCTCTCCCGAAAAGCGCCAGTCCAGCAAAAAGGGGCCTACAAGTGCTCCGTCTGGACAATCTGTCAATACGGAACACGCCGATTCCCTATTGAACATGGGGGACTNCAAAAACTTTNGTAGATCTCTCGCACAGCNTTTAAGGACGTCNATCAGGAGCAAAGACACACCAAAAGCTCTTGTCGNGTCGGCGATGCTGATAGCAGTAGCCANTTNTTCATCTGGCTCAGTCAACTCCGCTNCCATTGTGGACCTCGCCCCAGTCATCGACGATGCCGAAGCAGTGCCCATCANTGCNAACGCCCTAAATCTCCCAATCNNAACGCACGATGATCGCAGCCGCAGCTATCGCTACAGCCGTAACAGCGTGTCGAGTGGNCGTGAAGTAGAACAATCAGAAATCGTTCGCATCGTTCGTGAGGTACTCGCGCAAGCCAGCAGAACCGTGCACGAAAGCCTTACCCCTCGGACACCATCACCTCGGGAGACTGTCACCGCTCAAGTTGCGCAGTCGACTTGCTTAGAGCGAGCAGCCCAATACGTAAACCAACTCACCGACTCTGTTGGTGCCNAGCGCATCGAAGTCGTAGGAGACCCGACGATGGCGCCCCGTGGTGTTTTTGCGTGGAACTCCATCAAAATTCGCGGATGTGTCTCTGAATCCGTCCTCGCGCACGAGGTCGGTCACTATATTCACGCCCTTTCCTCTGGCTGGTCATGGGGCACAATGTCGGCTGATTCAATGGTTTTCTGTATCGGATTCGACTCTGAAACAGACCGCTGTGAAGGAGGATGGCTGTCTGACGGCGGGAAAACCTCCGAAGCACTTGTGGCCCCGGGGGTCGAACACGCCGCACACTGCATCGGATATGTCCTGTCAGGCATCTATGGCTCGTACACCAAATGCCCGNACGATCATCTAATTACAGAGGCTCACAACCGCATCCAAATGCTTCACACGTTTCTTTGAATATCACTTGAACGCAGTCCGAACCTCGGAGTCGGGGCTCCGGGTACGAGTACGGGTATCAAGGTTGATGGCCAAAACGAGTGCTCCAACGCGAACTCCTNTAGCCGAACGGCACCTACCGATACCTCGACCCCTCCAATCCATTCAACAAACCACGATGGTCTCCTAATCTCGCTGCAAATTGGGAGCCCGCCGATGCAGTACCGTTTCCTCATGGACTTGCTTAACGACCCTGACCTGCATTGGAGCCACTTCACCGGCACGCCAAGGTTCGGCTACCCAATCGATTACTGGGGCGCAATCTTGCATGTAGGCGACGACGGCCACCTCGACTTTGCCTACCGCTGGGCACCCAACAGTTACTGTCACTTCCATCGACACCTCTGCTCCACCACGTCAACGGTGATCGCTGGTGAACTTCATGTCACCGACTTCGACGATGACGGCAACGAGACCGGTGTTCGCGTTCGACGAGTCGGCGACTACAGCCACACCGTCGAACCAGATGTCCATATGGAACGAGGCGGCCCCGATGGCGCCATCGCTGTGTTCAATCTGTACGCACCCGACGGCCTTCTCACCGACGTTCTCGCCGACGACCACTCAGTGATTCGCACGAACACTGTTGAACAGGTCGTTGAGGCGTGGCGCCGACCCGTCGCCCACTAAAAACTCGCATGGTTGAAACCAACGTTTGAGCAGTTACCAACCTGCTCACCACATCATCACTGAAGTCTGATGTGACATCATTGCGACATCAACGTTGTCATCACCGGAGGATCCTCAGGAATTGGCCTTGCGTTCGCGCGTCACCATTCCGAACTCGGCCACAAGGTCACCTTGGTTGGTCGAGATGTCGACGCGCTAGAGGAAGCCCACGCATCGCTGCATGGAAACCCTGGTGAGTGCAGTGTTATCTCTGCCGATCTTTCTGAAGCCGAGGGGGTAGAACAACTCATTTCGAGCTGCGCCGACGTCGACGTCCTCATCGCAAATGCGGGGGTGACATCTGCAGCCGAAACCGGATCGCTACCTCGCTCAGAGATCGACAGGCTTACTTACCTCATGGGAGCGGGCGTCGTTCGACTCTGCGAAGGTGTCGTCCCCGGTATGGTTGCCCGCGGAGGCGGAACGGTCGTCATTGTCTCCAGCATTGCGGCGTTCACACCGATGAGGAAGTCCGGTCCTTATGCAGCCTCGAAAGCGTTTTCGACCTCCTACGCGAAAAGTCTCTCTCTTGAGGTCGCCGCTCATGGCGTCGATGTTGTAGCGGTGTGCCCGGGTTATGTACACACCAACCTTCATGCTCGTGCAGGGCTTCACCACCTCGAACAGAAAGTCCCCCAATTCTTGTGGTGCAGCCCTGAAGATGTCGTAGAGGAAGCTCAGCGAGCGCTGCGTCGCAATCGCGTCGTGTGTGTACCGGGTAGGGCCTACCGACTAACTCGCCCATTCCTCTCATCCCGACCCGCACAATATGTATGGGGTCGGCTCACCGCTCGAACATCACCACGATCCACCTCGCCCTAAGTCACTACTCGTTTCTTACCTCCCAACGAGAAAGCATCAATGAACCCTCACGCCAAAGGGGCGGGAGGTCATTATTTCTCGAATAGGGCAGCAACGACATCCGAAGGCATCGCCCTCATGTGCAGAGAGTGCTTACGCCTGCCTTCCGCACAGGCCCAACAGCCGATCAAGCGATGACGAATCATCAGCAACCTCAACCGCAGGAGCAAAAGAGCCACCATCGCGCGATGCATCGGTGATGAAACCCTCGAAGAACGCGTGCGTCGACTCGATGAGATCTTCTGGTGGGTCAAATTGCTGGCCGGTTGCGGTGGCAAGATCCCAGCAGTGGATGAAATTGTCAGCAGACAGCATCTGCAGGGCGTAGCTGCCAGGCATTTCGCCGAACACTAACGACACAGGTTGATCGAGATCAGGGAAACCCCCAAGAGCCTGTTCGAGCCGCTCCGATGCATCTCGGTATGTCTCCTTGTGGCCACTTGCAACAACGTCACCCATGCGGGCCGGCATTCCTGCGAGAAGTTCGTCGCCTCGCTCTTTGTCTGCTGCAAAACCAGCGGCAAATAAGAATCGGCCAAGCGTGAAGTGGCCGATCAGGTCTCTGACAGCAAAGTCGCTGCACGGAGTTGAGTCATCGAGTTGCGCAGCATCGGTACCTTCGATGAGTGCTGACAACATTTCAGTGATGCGATCAAAGTCTTGCTTTACGTTCATGCCCTAGTGTCGCAGTGCGGTGCTCAGCGGTCAATAGTCATTTTGCAACGGTCACCCGATCTCATCTCACACCCGTCTCTCACCGGGCGATTCCAGAATCGGCTCATGGCCAAAACCAGATTCTCACGGGGACCTCAAAACGACAAAACTTCACCGACTCACTTCGCTAACGGCCTCCAAGGTACTGTGAGGGAGCACCAGCGATCAAAGGAGGAACACATGCTTGTCACAGCGATTACAACATGGGAAGGCACACCGGCAGCTCTTGAAGGAGTTATTGCAGGTTCAAAAGCTGCCGCACCAATTCATGAAAGCCTCGGAGCTAAAAATCCGCGTCTGATGCGTTCGTTTGCCGGTGGCGATGTCGACAGAGTTGAGTACATGATTGATTTCGATTCATTTGAGGCATGCGGGGCATTTACCGATGCGATGATGAGTAGCGAATGGTTCGGAACCATGATGAAAGAGGTCGCTGCTGCGTACCCAGCTATCAAAAATTGCGGTACGCGCTTCGTCTACAACGAAATCTAGACCCCTGCCTCCCTTGAGGTTTTATGCGGCAGGTTGGGCCTGAGCAATCGGGACCGACATATGCGGACCTGATGTCCTTCCCGACTATGTCCTGCCGGCAGACGACTACCGATGGACCTGGGCGCTGTCAGGAGTCGGAAAACCTGCACGGCGCCCCTACTGTGATGTGCAATAACAAGTGAGCGCCGAGTCGATCCATTTCTTGAGACACCTGACGTGAACCGAGAGACAGTACCGAGGTCTCCAATTATCAGCCAAGTGGGGACGAAATCCTTTGTTCGGAGGGTCTGCCGTGCCAGCCTGTGTTGATGTCAACCGAAGCCCGCACTAGGGGTTCCACATCTCAACCCCAGCCGATCGCCGGTGCGGCAACAGAATGTCGCACCAAATTCGGAACATTTCCTGAATGTCCGCTCTGTGGTTCAGAACTTCACCCCGAACATGCTCACTTCAAATGCCGCAGCTGCGGGTGGCGCGATTCTTGTTGCGACTAACTCTTTGCTAACGGGATTTAGTCAATTAGTGGCGGTCGACACCGCTCACAACCTACCCGCCGACCATCGGTGAACGGTTGTGAACGAACTACGTTCATCACATGGCAACTGCAGAAATCAACGGCATTGAAATCAACTACCGAGACACCGGCGGCGACGGTCCAGTCGTGCTATTTAGCCACGGGTTCATGATGAATCACACCATGTTCGATGCGCAGTTGGAGGCGCTCGCTCCCGATTACCGGTGCATTGCGTGGGATGAGCGTGGCTTCGGAGGAACACCAGCCACCGGACCGTTCACCTATTGGGATTCGGCAAATGACGCACTCGCGATTCTCGACCATCTCGGCATCGAACAAGCCGTTTTTGCAGGCATGTCACAGGGTGGGTTCCTTTCGATGAGAGCAGCCCTCACGGCTCCGGAGCGAGTGTCAGGCTTGATCTTCATCGACTCCGCCGCCGACGTCGACGATCCCGAAACCCTCGAAGGCAACAAGAAGATGGTTGAAGCCTTTGCTGGCGGTGATGACGAGACAAGATCGTTCGTATTCGATGTTGTTGGCAAAATAATTCTTGGCGACGAACGTCTTGAGGCCGATTGGAAACCAATCTGGGCGGAACTCGACGCGGAGCAGCTTCAGCTGGCGGGCGCGACTCTGCTCGGTCGGGAAGACCTCGTTGACCGACTTGGAGAGATCTCGTGTCCGACCTTGGTCATTCATGGCACCGAAGACGCAGGAATCTCCCTCGATCGTGGGTACTTGTTGGCAAACGGAGTTCGCGATAGTCGAGGTGTAGTCGAAGTTGCGGGTGCCGCTCACGCCCCCAACATGACCCATCCCGATGAGGTCAACGCTGCGATTCGAGAGTTCCTTCAATCTCTTTGAGCACTCAGCCCCGATTAGCGGAAGTGCGCCACGGGCCACTTGCCATACGCGCTAGCGCAAACAGTACAAACTGCAACGGCAACCGAACCCACGACACAACTCGCTCTCCCGAAGGGCGGTTACGCCAATCCCACGTCATGTACAAGTTTGCTGGGTACACGGCGACGAGAAGAACAAACAACGCAATCGCTCCTGAACGCCGCCATCTCGGAACGAACAACATCACACCAACAACCAACTCGGCAACGCCGCTGATCAAGGTCCAAAACCGCTGGGAAGGCGGGAGCCACGGGGGAACGATCGCATCGAAAAACTCGGGGCGAACAAAATGCATGACCCCGGCAGCGCCAATTCCGGCGCCGAGACCAACTGCGAGGCGTGGATGAGGTGAGCTCACTACTGATCTCCTGCGGGAGGCGCCTCAGTTGAACGATCGATCGATGGTGAGCCACCGTCAATCGATGCCTTTCGGTGGCGAATCCATCCTGGCCAATCGTGACCGTGCAAGGTTGCAGGCTCCTCACCGATCACGGATTCGATCACATCAAGAGCATCTGCAAGACGGGGCTCCATCACAAAAATTCGTGCCATCGGCTCTCGAGCGCCAAATCGTAAATGCGAAGTGAAGTCTTCAGACTGCACTGCGGGAATCTCACGCTCCCACAACTCGTGCAACACCAACTGAGCCTGCCAGAGCGGCAACCACGCCGCTTCAATCGAACGCTCCGCATCAGGCAGTCGAGACTCATGGCGCCCGAACACCCACTGAAAAAAACCCACCATCAAACGCTAACCCGACTCATGGCACGACGAGTCGTCGAGCCAGATGACAATGGCTCTCACCNATATCTGTGAACTACTGAGACAACACCGCAGTTGCGGCCTGCACTCCTGACGCTCCCAGCGGAGCACCCATCGATATGAGGGCCGTTTCGATCGATCCAAGCACACCAAGAATGGCTGGCGCATTGACATGCCCCATATGCCCGATGCGGAATGAGGCTGATTCNTCACTGCCGATGCCAAGGCCAAGAGTGACACCCATCTGTTGACGGCACAGCCTGCGCAACTCAANCGCATCGATTGAACCGGTCGTCACCGAGGTCACCGAATCCGATCGTTGATCTTCGCGCTGTGCAATGAACCCAATGCCGCCTGGTGTCGACCACGCATCAACTGCAGCACGAACACCATCGGCAAGCACCCGATGTCGCTCCCAACGAGCTTCCCAACCTTCTTCGGCCATCATTGCCAGTGCCTCAGCCAATCCGAAGAGGTGCGACACCGGCGGAGTTCCACAGAACCGCAAATAATACGGCCCGTCTTCGCTGCGATACGTCCAATCCCAATAGCGGGTGCGCAGATCTGCACTCTCGTGAGCGCCAAGTGCTTTGTCGTTCGCCCACACCAAGCCCAACCCCGGAGGTGTCATCATGCCTTTCTGGCTTGCCGCAATCGTGACATCGACTCCCCATGCATCCATCTCAAATCGCTCGCAACCCATCGACGCAATGCAATCAACCATGAACAGTGCCGGATGGCCCGCAGCATCGATCGCCTGACGAAGCGCCGGAACGTCATTGCGCACCGAGGTCGCAGTATCGACGTGAACGGTGAGCACCGCTGCAATCTTGTGATCGACATCAGCACGAAGGCGTTCTTCAAGAGCAGACGGTTCATTCGCGAACCCCTCCTCGGCTTCCGCCACCTCAACATTCAAGCCGTTGAACTCAGCCATCTCAGCCCAAATTGCGGCAAAGCGGCCACAGTTCAATACGAGCACATGATCACCCCGGGACAANGTGTTCGANAAGGCCATTTCCCANGCNGCGTGGCCGTTGCCAATCGGCACAAACACTCGTCCAGATGTCTGCACAACTTTGGGAAGCCCGGCCCACACCGAATCGATCACCGTCGTGAGGTCGCCCTCATAAATGTCGGGCATTGCTCGATGCATCGCTGACAGCACCCGGTCAGGAATGATGCTCGGGCCGGGAATGGCAACGATCTCACGTCCCTGCGACAAGTTGTGCTTCACACGGACCAGTCTGTCAGGTGAANCTCANTTCATCTCGCTCGGCTCAGCGTTAAGTTCAGTCATCACATCGATCAGTTGAGCGACAATGTCGATGCGGTGAGGCCCCGACACTTTGGCTTGCATCGACGTGATGCCCGCGCTCCGATACAAGCGAAGACGTTCCTTGATCGTGTCAGCGGGGCCGAGCAGATTGGTCTTGAAGCCAAGCTCGATCGGAACCCGCGCAGCTGCCTCGTCACGCTTACCCGCATGCCACAACTCGGCGACTGCGGCAACATCGTCACCGAGACCCTGAGCCGCAAACGCCCGGTTGTAGAAATTTTTTCCCGGAGCTCCCATCGCACCAATCGTGAATGCATACCCGTCAGCGTGACGCCTCGATGCCTCTTCAACATCGTCGGTGAACTCGACAGCAACCGGCATTACGAGATCGAGGTCGGTCAGCGAACGTCCGCCTCGCTCACAGCCGACGCGCAACGGCTCTAAGAAGGCTTCAGCCGCCTCAGGCATCATTGCGTTCCCCAGCCAACCATCAGCAATCTCACCCGTGAGTTCAAGATTGCGAGGCCCGAGCGACGCAACGTACATCGGAATTNGTTCGCATGCGGGGGCCAGCGATCGGATACTTCGACCAAAACCGTCTGGGGGAAGCTGAAAGACTTCGCCCTCATATTCGAGGCGATCACCNCGTGNGATCATGCGCACAATGTCGATGGTTTCGCGGGTGAGTTGCACNGGCTTTGAAAATGGAACGCCGTGCCAACCCTCCATGATGCGAGGTCCGCTCGACCCGACGCCAAGTATGAATCGCCCGCCCGACATCATCTGCAATGACATCGACTGCATCGCCAACATGGCAGGAGTGCGAGCACCGAGTTGCACAATGCCGGTCGCAAGGCGAATACTCGAAGTCTTTCCTGCGAGCAGACCCAGTGGCGTCATCGCGTCATAGCCCCACACTTCGGGCACCCACACGGTGTCAACGCCAAGGCGTTCACATTCGATAACAAACTCGACATCGTCGGGCGACTGAATCAACGTACTCACACCAACTCGCATAGGGTGGACGCTAGATCACTTACAAAACCCAAAGAGAGGCGAGCCCATCATGAACAAAGAACTTCGCTATTCCGAATCACCCTCCACCGAGGTCTCACGAACCATCCCAGCTTCGCCCGAAGTTCTCTGGGAACTACTGAGCGATATCAACCTTCCGGCGCGCTTCTCCACCGAATTCAAAGGCGCAGAGTGGCTCGACGGTGCGTCGGCTCCGGCGGTGGGTGCACGGTTCCGAGGCACGAATGAACATCCCCATATCGGTAATTGGACCAGCGAAAGCACGCTTACCGTCTTCGAGCCGCAGCAGCACATCGAATGGCAAGTTGAAGGTGGCGGGGGCCCGGCCGCAACGTGGGGTTTTCGCCTCGAAGCAACGACCGACGGCACCGTTGTCACCCAATACTGCACGCTCGGCCCAGGCCGTAGTGGTCTCAACGCCGCTATCGAGAACAGGCCTGACAAGGAGCACAAGATCATCGCTTACCGGCTTGCGGAACACGCAGAAAACATGGAACGGAACCTTGAGGGCATTGCCAGCCTGATCTGAGCGCACAACCGCGTACTCACAGAGTCGCTTGGCGCGGCTAAAGAACATCAACCACCTCCGTCGCACGAGAACACTGCGGTACGTAATTGCGCATACGACTCGGCAAGACTGGNGAAAGTNGAACGCTTCAATGGGAGGTTGTCATGTCAGAACACAACGAAACACCATCTCTTAAGGACATCTTAGTTGGGGTCGCTGATGCGTTTGCTGGGGCGTCAACGGTTGCCTGCATCATCGCAGGGCACCGGACAGGTCTTTACAAAGCGATGGCGCACGGCAACCCGATGACGTCTGACGAACTCGCAGCAGCGGCAGAAACTAATGAGCGACTCACTCGGGAATGGCTTGACCAACAAGCAGCAGCCCAACTTGTCACTTATGACGAGGCGAGCGATTCTTATACGCTGCCATCCTCCGCTGCAGCTGTGCTCGCTGACCCAGACTCACCGTTCTGGCTTGCCGGCGGACTCGTTGGAGTGCAAGCGCTGTATTTGGACCTTGACCGCGGGATTGAAGTAATGAAGGGTGATGGAGCTCTCGGGTGGGGTGAACACCACCCATACCTCTTCGAAGGTACCCAAGAGCTATTCAGACCGGCCTACGACCACCAACTAGTCCAACATTGGTTGCCGCAACGCGCGAATGGCATTGCAGATTTAGAGACCGGCATAACCGTTGCCGACATCGGCTGCGGCACCGGTTACTCAACAATCACCCTTGCTCGAGCTTTTCCCGACAGCACCTTCATTGGTTTCGATCTCCACCAACCCTCGATCGATGAAGCCCGTCGTAATGCGTCAGAGGCAGGCCTCACTAATGTCTCGTTCGAAGTTGCAGCCGCAGACGCAACCTCAGGGCCGTTCGATCTGATCTGCTTCTTTGATTGCCTGCATGACATGGGGGACCCCGTCGGCATCGCTAGCCACAGCATCAACCAACTTTCAGACGGCGGATCAATCATCGTGGTGGAACCATTTGCGATGCAAACGCGAACCGAAAATCACTACCTCCGTGCCGCACCGCGGTACGCGATGAGTTTGTTCTGCTGTGTCCCATGCTCACTTTCACAACCTGGTGCTCGTGGCATGGGGTGCCAGGCTGGCGAGGTCGGCATGCGGGCGGTATTTGCGGAAGCCGGTCTCAACGACTTCACCCGCATTGCGGAAAGTCCGAACCACATCGTGTACGAGGCACAACCCTCGTGAGCAGAAACGCACACCTTTCACCACGTAAGTGTTCATGACGTCGACCGCAACCCCGAATCACAACGTCGGAAGCGTGATGGCAAATACCGCATTTCGCGGGGTGCTCGCAAGCAATATCATGGCCTCGA
>PBWL01000043.1 GCA_002727235.1 Acidimicrobiaceae bacterium | reverse complement strand
CAACTCTTCATCGGTGTAACCGAAGATCTACTGGCGACGGCGAACACTGTCGCGGCTAAAGACGACATGTTCACGCTCTGGGAGATCATCAAGGCTAACCATGCCGGCGGCCAACCATTCGGCATACGGCTGCTCTGCTGCAAGCCGCTTCTTGATCTCTTCGTCGTCAACGATGCGGCCTTCTCGAGTGTCGATGAGGAACATACGTCCGGGCTGCAAACGGCCCTTCGTCACAATCTTTTCGGGCTCAATGTCGATCACACCGACTTCAGACGCCATCACTACAAGGTCGTCGTCGGTTACCCAGTAGCGACTTGGGCGAAGACCGTTGCGATCGAGCACGGCACCGATGACTTCGCCATCGGTGAAAGTGACACTCGCTGGACCATCCCATGGCTCCATGAGGGCCGCGTGATAGCGGTAGAAGTCACGTCGATCTTGATCCATTTCCATGTTGTTTTCCCATGCTTCGGGAATCATCATGAGGACGGCGTGCTCGATTGAACGGCCACCGAGATGAAGTAACTCGAGTGCTTCGTCGAATCGGGCGGTGTCTGACCCGCCCGGTGTGCAAATTGGAAGTGCCCGTTCAAGATTGGGTAAAAGTTGGCTCGATGCGAGGGCTTCTCGAGCGCGCATCCAGTTTTGGTTGCCTTGGACTGTATTAATTTCTCCGTTGTGGGCGACGTAGCGATACGGGTGAGCGAGCGGCCACGATGGGAAGGTGTTCGTCGAGAAGCGAGAGTGCACGAGCAGCAACGCGCTTTCAATCAACGGATTCGTTAGATCAAGAAAGAACGCACTCAACTGTGGTGTCGTCAACATTCCTTTATAGACGATCGTTCGCGACGACAGTGAAGGAAAGTACACGTCGGAAAGTTCGTGCTCGATGCGTTTGCGGGCAACAAATGTCAGGCGATCGAGTTCAATACCCAAGCGGCCATCGGGTGCTGCGCAAAACAGTTGCCAAAATGATGGCATTGCCTCGCGGGCCGTTGTTCCCAAGGTCGATGGGTCGATGGGCAGTTCACGCCAGGCGATGACGTCAAGTCCTTCTTCAAAGAGGATGCCTTCAATGGCTGTCTTCGCTGGTTCTGCGCCCTCTCCCGGTGGGAGGAACCCGATGCCAGCGGCATACGCTCCNGCCGGCGGAAGNTCTGCTGATACGACATTTCTGAAGAGNCGATCAGGGATTTGCAGCAAAATGCCTGCGCCATCGCCTGTGTCGGGCTCGGCCCCTGTCGCACCTCGNTGCTCAAGGTTGGTGAGGGCGCGCAGGCCNGTNTGAACCAGTTCNTTTGACTGTTCCCCGCGGAGATTCGCGACGAACGACACNCCACATGAATCGTGTTCAAATCGAGGGTCGTACAACCCTCGCGCTGGCATCAAGCTNGGCATCGTGTTTCTCCACTACTCAGTTGTTGGGGGGATGTAGCTCTGGGACGACGCTGGCCCAGCGGCAATATTGTACTGCGCTTCCAGGGAAATACTGAAAATCTGCGCAGTCAAATAGTCGTTTCAGTCGTGAAGAACTGGGACGCGCTTTTCGAGATTGGCCTGAATGACCTCAATTTGATTCGGTGTGCCGACAAGTGCAGAAATTTCAGAACGTTCTGCAGCAAATTGGGCGCCGGCACCCTGTGTGAAGCTCGACGAAAGGAGGCGCTTTGATGCACGGATTGCATGAGGGTTTCGTCCGGCGATTTCGCGGGCGATCGAGAGCGCATCATCGAGGGGTGTCTCGGAAAGTTTGGTAATCAATCCGATATCTGCGCCTTCCCGAGCATCAAGCACCCGAGCGGTATACGTCAATTCTCGAGCAACATCGGGCCTCACGAGCCGGTCGAGAATGTGAGTACCAGTCATGTCAGGGATGATTCCCCAGTGCACTTCACGCACGGAAAGCTGCGTGTCAGGGTGCGCAACGCGAATGTCGGCCCCAAGGGCAATTTGGAGTCCTCCCCCAAGCGCGTGGCCCTGCAGCGCTGCAATCACCGGCACTTCGAGTTCTTGCCACACCCAGCACACTTGCTGGCCAAGGTGCGTCAATCCTGATTCGGTGAGTCGCCCCGGGCTGTTTGGATCGTCTCCCATGTCAGAGCCGTCTCCCGCCATCGCCGAAAAACCTGAGAAATCGAGCCCTGCACAAAATGAGGCTCCTGCGCCGTGCAGGACGACCACTCGAACGTCTCCCATTGTCTTCAACTTGGCACCGGCAGCCTCAATGGCGGCAAATTGATGCCCGTCGAGGGCGTTTCGTTTGTCAGCTCGATCAAACGTCACGATCGCAACATGGTCGTGAACCGCAATCGATACTCGGCCTGACGCGTCGACGCTCTCGGCAACAAAGCCTTCAGGAAGGACGGTGGTGGAAGTATCACTCATGAACTCAAGTCTCTCAGATCATCCCGGATGACAACGAATTCAATTGATCGCTTCGCTCCGTTGAAAAACTCTCGCCTCTGCAAGACTTCCGGCTATGACCAAGCTCAACCTCACCGCCGACGAAGTTCTGACCACAACACGGAGTGTGCGCAAGCGTCTTGACTTTGATCGGGAAGTGTCAACCGACGTCATAATGGAATGCCTCGAAATCGCCCTTCAGGCCCCCACTGGTTCGAACCGGCAGGGTTGGCAGTGGATGTTCATCACCGATGAATCCGATCGGGCAACTCTTAAGGAGATCTACGCAGAGAACTTCGCTCTCTACCGTCAGATGCCTCGCCCTAAATACGACGCTGATGACCCTCGAGCGGCAGCTACCCCGCGAGTTGTCGATTCCGCGCAATACCTAGCCGACAATTTTGAAAAGGCTCCTGTGCTTCTCATTCCTTGCATCGAGGGCAAAACGGATGCTGATAACTCGGCAGCATTCTGGGGTTCTCTGCTTCCTGCGGTGTGGAGCTTCATGCTTGCTCTTCGTGAACGCGGGTTGGGCTCGGCATGGACGACATTACACATGATTAATGGCGGCGAGAAAAAGGCTGCTGAACTTCTCGGAATCCCGTTCGACCGATACTCCCAAGCAGGACTCTTCCCCATTGCACACACGATTGGGACCGACTTCAAAGTCGCATCGCGACTGCCCGCTTCTGAAGTCACACACTGGGGCAAGTGGGGCGAGCGCCTCAGTTAATTCCGGCCTTCGCTCTCAGGCATCCGCTCCGTATAGTGGTCGCATGTCCGTGAGCGCCTCTACACCGATCAAACTTGTCAACGCTGTTTACGCATCCCTTCCTGAGCGTGTAAACCTAGGGCGCACCCGCCTCGGTCGCCCGTTGACACTCGCTGAGAAGATTCTGATCAACCACCTCGCTGACCCAGAGGGCCAAGAGATGGAGCGCGGAGTCTCATACGCCGATTTCAACCCTGATCGTGTTGCGATGCAGGATGCCACCGCCCAAATGGCCCTCCTCCAATTTATGACGGCAGGCCTTCCTGAAGCGGCCGTGCCGTCAACAGTTCACTGTGACCACCTCATTCAGGCCAAGGTTGGCGCAAGCATCGACCTCGGTGTGGCTGTTGATACCAACCGTGAGGTGTACGACTTTCTCCGAAGCGTCTCAGCAAAATATGGAATTGGTTTCTGGGGCCCCGGTTCGGGAATCATTCACCAAGTAGTGCTTGAGAACTATGCGTTCCCTGGCGGAATGATGATCGGCACCGACTCTCACACCCCGAATGCTGGCGGACTTGGAATGGTGGCGATCGGCGTGGGTGGTGCAGACGCCGTAGATGTCATGACGGGCTTCCCATGGAATGTGCGGTGGCCAAAGGTAATTGGTATTCGCCTCACCGGTTCTCTCAGCGGCTGGTCATCACCAAAGGACGTTATTCTCGAGGTTGCGCGCCAACTCACGGTCGAGGGTGGCACCGGAGCAATCGTGGAGTACCACGGCCCAGGNGCTGACTCCATTTCTGCAACCGGCAAAGCGACGATTTGCAATATGGGGGCGGAAATCGGCGCTACGACGTCGGTGTTTGCATATGACTCCAACATGGCTGACTACTTGCGTTCAACCGGGCGTGCAGANNTNGCAGATGCCGCAGATGCGGTTGCGAGCGATCTTCGGCCAGACGATGGCGCCAGTTACGACCAGCTCATCGAAATCAACTTGAGTGATCTGCGACCGATGATTAATGGGCCTCACTCNCCCGACCGTGCTCACCGCACNGGTGCNGAGGTTGGTGNAGCCGCNACTNAAAATGGATGGCCGCTCGACGTTTCGGCAGCCCTGATCGGCTCATGCACCAACTCGTCGTATGAGGANCTCACTCGTGCTGCNTCAATCGCACGTCAGGCCGCTGCTNANGGTTTGACCTGCAAGGTCGATCTACTNATCACACCCGGCTCAGAGCAAACTCGNGCCACAATNGANCGCGACGGCATTCTCGCTGACCTCGAAGCNGTTGGGGCCACCGTTCTTGCTAATGCGTGCGGCCCATGCATTGGCCAGTGGAGTCGCCCTGAGGANGTGACGTCGGTTCCCAACACCATNGTCAATTCGTTCAANCGCAACTTCCCAAAGCGAAATGACGGTTCTCCAAATACGTTCTCATTTGTCACCTCTCCCGACACGGTGATGGCGATAGCGCTGTCGGGACGACTCGATTTTGACCCCATCACCGACACAATCATCGCCCCTGATGGCACTGAGGTTTCACTCGATGCTCCAGTTGGAGAGGTGCTTCCAGCCGATGGGTATGACCCTGGCGAAGACACCTTCACTGCTCCGCCGGCTGATCCGAGTGGCGTTAGCGTGGAGGTCGCTCCGACCAGCGACCGCCTTCAGTTGCTCGAGCCATTTACCGCTTGGGATGGCAACGACTACGACGGCCTTCCAGTGCTGATGAAAGCACAGGGCAAGTGCACCACCGACCACATCTCCGCAGCTGGCCCTTGGTTGAAATACCGCGGCCACCTCGAAAATATCTCAGGCAATCTTTTTGCTGGTGCGGTCAACTGGCGNCTGCGACGACGCCGTAGGCGTTGGTTTTGACACCACCGACGGCAATCGACGCACCTATCCCGAAATTGCACGTCGCTATCACGAGGCGGACATTCAATGGGTGGCAGTTGGAGACCGCAACTATGGAGAGGGGTCGTCACGCGAGCATGCGGCAATGGAGCCAAGGTTCCGAAACGGAGTTGCTGTCATCGCCCGATCGTTTGCTCGCATCCATGAGACCAATCTGAAGAAGCAGGGAATGCTGCCTCTAACGTTCGCTGATCCAGATTCCTATGACGTCATTGGTGAGGAGGATCGTCTTGCGATCGTCAACCTCCCACCGGTGCCCGGCGAAAAGGTTCGTTGTGTAGGCACTCGCCCGGATGGGTCAACCTANGAATTTGAGACCACCCATACCTTCAGCCCCGAACAAGTCGAGTGGTTTATTGCCGGTTCGGCACTCAATATCGTTCGTGCCAAGGTTGCGGCCGAGTCGTAACGGCTGCTGGTCCGTCGTCGTCACGGCATTGCCTCCGACGTCATTGTGAGTCCAGCATTTCGGATGAAATACAGAGGCCTTGGAAGACCGCAAAAGAGGTGCCCTTTAGGTCGCGTGCCCAATTTCGTGAGCGGCGCGGATTTTGGCGAAAAACCTGAAAACGGGAAACGCCCCGATGGGGGGCCGGGGCGTCTCAACCTGGAATCCCTAGNGGGTTCCTCGAGCGGTACGTTGGGGGGTTAGTGCCGCACGATATTTGCTTGTGAAAGTATGCACGTGTATAAGTGCATCTTGCAAGCAAATATCAGAGATATCTCGTATCATTTTTAGAGATGGATCTTCGTCAGCTCAATACATTAATNGCAATCGCCGATCACGGCAGTTTCTCTGCAGCCGCTCGCGCCTTATACACGGTGCAATCGAACGTTTCTGCGCATATCAGCCGGCTTGAGAAAGAACTCGGTGCCACCCTCATCGATCGTCAAACCGGCCGAATGACAGAAGACGGCAATCGAGTGCTCGANAGAGCTCGGCGCATCATGCACGAGATGGATGACATCCGCTCNGACATGGAGTCAAACGATCACGATGTNAGCGGCGANGTNCGCCTTGGAGTCATCGGGACCATCGCACGATGGGCGATCCCCCCAATGCTCCGCCAAATGGCAGAGACCCATCCCCGGGTGCATACCGTCGTCACCGAAGGAAGTTCGTCTGCGCTCGTGCCGAACGTCGTCTCTGGTCTTCTAAATGCGGCGATATTGCACCTTCCCATCGATGACCCAGACCTAATCGTCGAACCGCTCTTCGATGAAGAACTTCTCTTGCTAGCACCACCCAAGCATCCTCTTTCGCAACGTGAAGAAGTCGACATCACCGATCTCGACGGGGTTCCCCTTCTCCTTCCGCCGGCTGGCGCCGGACTTCGCAGNATTCTGGAACGGTCGTCACTCGANCGCGGAGTCTCTCTNAACTCGNTNGCAGAAGTCGACAGTATGCGNCTTCTCGCNGCGCTTGCAGTTGATGGACATGGTGCAACCATCGTGCCCGCAACGGCTCTGAGTGAAACCGAGTTGGTAGGCGCATCAATGGTCCACGTGAGCGGCCTCCCCCGCCGGCGCGTTGCGTGGGTGAGGCGCCAGCGACCGAACCCGTCCGCTTCGACCCGGGCGGTTCACGACGTGATCGCTGATGTCATCGGTCAACGGATTTCAGAGGATCAGGGCCTGCATCACAGCGAAGAGTGAACTCGCTCTCATNAAACGCGCCTACCCTGTCGACGAGCCCGCCAACGTCTAGTCTCAATGCCATGACNATTGACGACGTAGGNATCGCNACCGGCATTCCTGCCCCCGTTTCGGCACGAGTAACGAGACTTGAGGGTCGAAAAGTCATGTGGATCGANTTCGACGCGAGCGAGGTCGCTCACCCGCTGTCGTCGCAAATGACAGCGATCATTTCCGAAGGGCTNCGTNCNGCCCTCGATGAACTCATTCCGATTGTGCTCATCGTCAACAGCTCNGGNGCCGANATCGCNGAGGGAGTNGCCCCGCTTCATGGCTGGGGCACNGCGGCACGGCTGCTTACTAAATGCTCAGGTCGAGTGCCGACATTCGCAATCGTCGATGGACCAGCAGTTTCAGGACCTGCTCTGCTTCTCGGGCTTGTCGATTTTGTCATCATGACCTCGACGTCATATGCCTTCGTCAACGGGCCACTCATGATCCGCCAGTTCACCGGCGTCGACATCTCCAAAGACGAGCTTGGAAGTGCATCAACGATGGAACGATCCGCAGGCCTCGCCACTGCGGTTGTTGAGACTCGCGAAGAGGGGCGCGATGTCATCGTTGAGATCCTCAATTACCTTCCTGAACGCGTCGATGCGGAAACCCCTCGCCTTCCAACGTCAGATCCGATCAATCGGTTAACCCCTGAAGCCGGGGATCACATCCCCGAGACCGCCACAGGCAGCTATGACGTTCGCTCCGTTGTCGAGTCAATTGTTGACGATGGTGTCATCACCGAAATTCGATCACAATGGGCCCTCAACATCGTTACGGCATTCGCCTCAATCGATGGACACCCTGTCGGCATCGTTGCTAATCAGCCGATGGCGCTCGCGGGAACCCTCGACATCCCGGCCTCACAAAAAGCAGCCCGCTTCGTGAACTTCTGTGANGCCTTCAACCTTCCGATCATCACCTTCGTCGACACACCTGGCTTTTACCCNGGCAAAGATCTCGAATGGCGNGGCATGATTCGCCACGGCGCTCAACTCGTGTACGCCTACGGTCANGCAACAGTTCCTCGNATCTGTGTCATCCTCCGAAAGAGTTACGGCGGCGCGTANATCGTCATGGACTCAAAGAAGATGGGGAATGATGTTTGCCTTGCGTGGCCATGGGCAGAACTCGCCGTCATGGGTGCGGGTCAGGCATCTGCAATTCTTCGCCGAGGTGCATCCGACGACGACCGCATTGCCTTCGAAAGCGATTACACCGAGCGATTACTCAATCCGTACATCGCAGCCGAACGCGGATACGTCGACGATGTCATCGACCCAGCCGACACGCGGGCAACGATCGCTGCGTCGCTTTCTATGCTGTCAAATAAGCGCGACCAGCGACCGCACCGTCAGCACGGCAACTCTCCGCTATAGAAGAATCCCGAACTTCATCCAGCGTTAGTTTCACATGAGCCAAAAACGGTACATTTGAAGCGACCAAAGCTCTACAGATTTGGAGGAAGCCACAGTGGCTGAGACGATCACGATTACCGACGACAGGACTGGACAGACCGTCACCGTTCCGATTGAGGGTGGGGTGTTTCCTGCGTCAGCAATCCGCTCGTTAGACCCTTCACTCTTCGTCTACGACCCCGCCTATATGCAGACAGCATCGTGCAAGTCAGCGATCACGTATCTCGACGGTGAAAACGGCATCCTGCGCTACGGCGGCTACCCCATCGAGCAACTGGCAGAGCAGTCAACCTTCCTCGAAGTCGCCTACCTCCTCCTTCACGGCGAACTTCCGACCTCCGAGCAGCTGGCTGTCTGGAGTCATGACATCACACACCACACGTTTATTCACGAAAACATGCGTAAGCGCTTTGTCGACGGTTTTCACTACGACGCTCACCCGATGGGAATGTTCGTTTCTGCGCTCGCNGCGTTGGGAACGTTCTATGACGGNGCCAAAGACATTGACGATCCTGCGAGTCGCCACAAGCAGGTGCTTCGCCTCATCGCTAAGACCCCAACAATTGCTGCGATGTGCTACCGATTTAGCGTTGGGCTCCCATTCAACTACCCGAATAACGATATTTCTTTCCCAGCGAACTTCTTGTCGATGATGTGGAAGATCGGCGACGACTATCAGCTCGACCCGGTTCTCGAAAAGGCAATGGACGTTCTATTCATTCTTCATGCCGATCACGAACAAAACTGCGGAACCACTGCCATGCGAGTTGTCGGCTCGTCAAATGCTGACCCGTACTCCTCTGCTGCTGCGGCAGCGAGCGCTCTGTATGGCCCCCTGCACGGTGGAGCGAACGAAGCCGTCGTGCGCATGCTGAGTGAGATTGGTTCAATCGAGAACGTCCCCGCCTTCATTCAGTCCGTAAAAGATGGCGAAGGTCGCCTGATGGGCTTTGGTCACCGGGTCTACAAGAACTACGACCCACGCGCAAAGATCATCAAGCAGACCGCCTACGACGTGTTTGATGTGACCGGGAAGAATCCGCTTCTCGATATTGCGCTCAAACTCGAAGAAGTTGCCCTGCAAGACCCGTACTTCGTTGACCGTAAGTTGTACCCGAACGTTGACTTCTACTCCGGGCTCATCTACCAAGCGATGGGATTCCCGGTTGACATGTTTACCGTGCTCTTTGCGATCCCTCGTACAGCAGGTTGGCTCGCTCACTGGCAGGAACTTCTCGCCGATAAAGACCAGAAGATCTCACGACCACGCCAGTGGTACGTCGGCCCGGAAAGCCGCGACTACGTAGCCTTGGCATCACGGAGCTGATCACATGGAATTCACCTGGACCGAAGAGCAGCAAACACTTCGTAAGGAGGCCCGCGAATTTGCGCGGGCCGCAGTTGAAAAACACGGCTGGCATGCCGACTCATGGATCAACGGATACTCAAAAGAATTTGCTCGGGAGATGGGTGAAAAGGGCTGGATCGGCCTGACATGGCCTGCCGAGTACGGCGGTGGTGGTCGCCCAGCAATCGATCGTCTCATCATCGGTGAAGAACTCATCGCAGCGGGAGCCCCCCTTGCTGCCATGTGGTTCGCAGACCGACAAATGGGTCCGGCGCTCATCACCTTTGGTCGAGAAGATCAGCAGGCAGAGTTTTTGCCGAACATGCTCACTGGCGAAACCACCTGGTGCATAGGCATGTCTGAACCAAACTCTGGCAGCGACTTGGCGTCACTTGTCACCTCCGCTCGGCGAGAGGGCGATGAGTTCGTCATTAACGGCCAAAAAATCTGGACGTCGTTTGGCGCTCTCGCTGACTACTGCTACCTGATTTGCCGCACCTCTTCAGAGGGCCCGCCTCACGCAGGAATTAGCGAAATCATCGTGCCGATGGACTCCGATGGCATCGAAGTTCGAACCATCAAAGACATGACGACGAACCGGCACTTCACCGAGGTGTTCTTCACCGATGTGCGTGTACCGGTTCATAATCTCGTCGGCATTGAAGGCAACGCGTTCAAGCAGACGATGCGCCAACTCGAACACGAGCGCGGCGGTATCGATCGTCTCGTCTCGAACCAGGCGATCTACCAGATGGCGGTTGAACGCGCTGACCGATCAGACCCGATTATTCGCCAAGAAATTGCTGCCCTCGAATCCGCGTACCGCATCGGCCGAATTCTTGTCATTCGAGAGGTCCTTCAACAGGCACCTTCAGGGTTCTCGGCTGCTACGAAATGTTTCTGCACTGAACATGAGTGGCGAGTTGCGCAGTTCGTTGCTCGGGTGCTCGGCCCCGAAGCCACGCTGTGGAACGAAACCACCAAGGCAATTGCGTATGCCCCCGGCTACACCATTATGGGTGGCACCTCGAATGTGATGCGCAACATCCTCGGCGAGCGGGTGCTCGGTCTCCCCCGCGAACCTCGTTAAGAGGTTGTTTCTTTCATCGCCGTTCTCAACAGCGCGCGGCTACGTCTGCAACCGCAATTCACGAGTGCGCTTTTCTGAGACTCAGTCGATGATTTCGCGGAGTTTTTCCACGGTTGAGACGGCGTCGCCACCAACCGGCGATACCGAAAGGTGGGTCACGCCGGCTTCTTTGTAGGCCGCCAACCGTTCTTTAATCTCACCGGCTGGGCCCACAAGGTTTGTCTTTTCGAGCATCTCTGCCGGTACCGCCCCAGCCGCACCTGTCTTGTCGCCTGAGAGGTAGCGGTCTTGAATTTCGATCGCCTCATCGACGTATCCGTATTTTTGGCAGATGGTGTTGTAGAAGTTCTTGTCCCGGGCGCCCATTCCGCCGACGTACAGCGCAATGTTTGGTCGAGCCATGTCGAGGATCTGCTGCTTCTTTTCTCCGACGAACTCGTCGCCGATCGCAACCATTCCCCCAGCGGAGATCTGAAGTTGACCGCGATCGGCGTCACGCTTAGCCGTTCCTGCTTTCAATTCATCTCCCCAGACCTGGTGGAACTTTTCAGGGTCGAAGAAGATCGGAAGCCATCCGTCGGCATATTGAGCGGTCGCTGTCACCGACAAGCCCATGAGCGATGCCCAGAAGATTGGGATGTCATTTCGGACCGGATGGTTGATGATCTTTAGCGGCTTTCCGAGCCCGGTTCCTTGCCCCTCAGGTAATGGAACCTGCACGGTTGGACCTTCATAGACCACTGGTTCACGTTTCCATGTCATGCGACAGACATTGATGTAGTCACGGATGCGTGCCATCGGCTTCTCGTATGGCACTCCGTGAAAACCCTCGATGACCTGTGGACCTGAGGCGCCAAGGCCAAGGATGAAACGGCCGCCGCTGACGAAGTCGAGGCCAGCTGCAGTTTGCGCAACGCATGTTGCAGTTCGTGAATAGACATTGATGATGCCGGTACCGATTTCAATCTTTGATGTCTTTGCGGCGAGGTAGCCGAGTTGGCTCACCGCATCAAAGCTGTATGCCTCCGGCACCCAGACGAGGTCAAGCCCGGCGTTTTCGAGGTCACACACTTTCTGCACGTCGGCATGGAAGTCACCTGAGTAGTTGATCATCATCGAAATCTTCATACTGGTGACGCTACGTCTTTGCCGGTGCGATCTCACAATTGGACGGTCGCGACCGCCGTCCTAATCGGTCGACTCAGCTACGACTTAGGAGGCCGAGGAATGAATGCACTCGTGCGCTCGATATACGCCTGATATTCAGGCTTACGGCGCACGAGCGAACGCTCGAGAAGGGCAACGCCCGACACTTTCAGCAACAAGACATTCATGACAGCGGCGCCGATGAGCCCCCACACACCAACACTTACCGAGCATGCGACGATCGCAATTCCCCACCACACACATGCATCTCCAAAGTAGTTGGGATGTCGCGTGTATCGCCACAAACCTGAATCAAGTACTTTTCCTTGATTCGCTGAGTCTGCCTTAAATCGAGAGAGCTGAATGTCACCGACGACTTCGAAGTACAGGCCGACGGCCCACAGCACTACACCGATTACGGCAAGCACCCCGATAGAGCCCTCAGCACGATGCGACAACTGGACAGGAAGCGACACAACCCACATCAACGTCCCTTGAAGCGTGTACACCGTCAAGAAACTGATGAGGGGAAACGCCGAGCCCCAGCGTTTCCTCATTGCGACATAGCGGTAATCCTCGCCATGCCCAAGATTTCGTCGAGCGAGATATAGGCACAAACGGAGGCCCCACAACAACGTCATGAGCCATAACAGCGTGTCGAGGTTCGATTTCGCGTCATCTGCAATCCACAAGACCGTCGCCACGGTCGCAAAGCCGAGACCCCAAGAGATGTCGACAATTGATGCATCCTTGATTGCGACGCTGATCAGCCACGTCGCAACCATCAAGATTGCGATTGTCAGCGCTGCCAGTAGCAGTTCGTTCATGGTGTCTTCCTTAGTTGTTCGTCAACTTCACTATCCATCTTTGCCCAAATGTCATCGAGCCATCCGACATTGACATCGGGAAGCGACGACCGTTGCAGCCGCCGTGCCCGAAATACGATCTGCACATCGCTCCGCCCGAGTGCCGTAATGACCCCACCGAATGTCGACAGCCCGTCGAAACCGGTATGCCACGCAATCACCAGGTCAGCGCCAGAAGCACCATCAAGCAATGCGAGCGTGCCACTCGGGCGCACGGGGATCAAATGCCGAAGGCCTTCGGTGGCCGCGAGGCGCTCGGGCGATTGATCACGAATCTTCTCCACTGCCCGCTTGCGTTTCGCATCACTTGAGCGTGTCCCTTCGGGGAAGATGACAGCAACATCTGTAGCGGCGAGGTCGGCTGACAGTCTGGTGACTGCTGCGAGTTCATTGGCTGACTGTTCTGAACCCCGATCAACGAAATAGTTGGGCACTCGCAAACCCACAATGTCGAGGCACGGATCCCACAACAACTCACGCTTCAACACATACCGGGGCGATAACCCTCGGTTGGTACATACGACCCAGGCAGAGACCAACGAGTCAGCGAGACTCGCATGCCGACACAACACCACCGCATTTCCCTCGTTGAATGCGTCAGCGTCGTCGACATCGATCGATGCACGCATCGCAATACGAAGACCGGTCATCAATTTGCCAGCCCACCAGCCCATCAACCGATAGTGCAGAACTTGATTCTTTGATTGGCCTGACATCCACAACCCAAGCGAAATGAGCACTCCAGCGCACTCAATGATTGACCAATACCATCCGAACAGCAGCAGCCGAGCGAGAGGAAACCGCCACCGCAACCGCACAGCGTCAATGGCAATCGCGACAGCGATCCATATCGGCGCGCTTATCGTTGTGACGATCGCCACCACCAACAGGGCGCTCACACTGATCGAACGTCGTTTCAGTCGCGCCTGAAACGAGGCGTAATCAGGACGTTGTTGTCGACTCATAAGGATTTAACGACCCCGAACGGAAGCCTCCAAGGTCAACAGTCACATATCGGAATCCCAACGCAAGTAATCGTTGTTCAATGTGGCCTCGAGCATCGATGACGCTCTGCAGGTCACCCTGCTCAACTTCGATGCGAGCGACTTCGCCATGATGCCGTACACGGCACGAACGGATACCAAGGTCGTGCAGCACCTGTTCAGCCCGCTCCACCTTCGAAAGAATTTCGACGGTCACCTCGGTACCGAAGGGAATTCGACTCGCAAGGCATGCGGCTGCTGGTTTATCCCATGTTTCGAGGTTGAACGACCGGGACAGTTCGCGAATCTCAACCTTTGACAGACCTGCTTCAACAAAGGGGAATCGCGCTCCGGCTTCTGCTGCAGCCTGCTGTCCTGGACGGTGGTCATCGAGATCGTCGAGGTTGACGCCTAACACCACCGTCGCCCCAGAATCGACGAACGGCTGAAGAGCATCCATGAGGGCTGACTTACAATGAAAGCATCGGTCGATGTCATTGCGTCGGTATGCGGCCTGCTCCATCTCACCGGTTGTCACTGCGACCCAGTCAAGGTNCCATGCCTCGGCGAGACGCGNACAATCNTCAAATTCAGAGCCNGCAAGTGATGGCGACACCGCNGTTACCGCNGTCGCAGTCACACCATCGGTAGAGGCNGCCACGTANGCAAGAAGNGAAGAATCNGCTCCACCNCTNAACGCNACNACNACNTGCNGCATCTCNANAAGAGNCCTCACGGAGGGCNGCCAACTTGTCGGAGAGATCAGCGCTCAGCACAGTNGACGCAGCAGTAGGACCCACGTCAATATCCTGCCAGATCAGCACCGANCNTTTAGGACGTTGCCCGAGAACGAGCCTGCCGAATTCGCTCTTGNGGGTCGAGGTAGACCTTTCGNAGGCGNACATGNGCCGGAGTNACTTCNACGCATTCGTCACTTGCAATGAACTCGAGAGCTTGCTCGAGCGACATCTGCCGGTGAGGGGTGAGTTTGACCGTCTCGTCTGCCGAGGATGCTCGCATATTCGTGAGCTTCTTCTCACGACAGATATTCACTTCCATATCNCCTGCACGGGAGTTTTCACCGATGATCATTCCCTCGTAGACCTCTGTCCCTGGCGGAATGAGCATGGTTGAACGCTCCTGAAGGTTGATCATTGCGTATGTCGTCGCAGGACCGGTTCGGTCTGCCACCAACGACCCTCGTTCGCGTGACTTGATATCGCCCGCCCATGGCTCGTAACCCTCAAACACGTGGCTAATCACCCCAGTTCCACGGGTTTCGGTCAAGAATTCTGTCCTGAAGCCGATCAAACCTCTCGCAGGTACGAGATATTCAAGACGCACCCAGCCAAGGCCATGGTTTGCCATGTTTTCCATGCGTCCGCGGCGCACGGCGAGGAGTTGCGTGACCGTACCGAGATGTTCTTCTGGCACGTCGATAGTGACGCGCTCAACCGGTTCGTGTCGCTTCTCNTCAATCGTTCGAGTGACGACCTCTGGTTTACCGACGGTGAGTTCGAAACCTTCTCGNCGCATCGTTTCAATGAGCACTGCGAGTTGCAGTTCGCCACGAGCAAGAACTTCCCATGCGTCTGGGCGNTCGGTNTGGTGAACCCGNAGCGAAACGTTTCCNATGAGCTCCTGATCNAGNCGGCTTTTCACNAGNCGAGCGGTGAGNCGATCACCNTCTCTGCCGGCAAGCGGNGAGGTGTTAATTCCGATCGTCATCGACAACGCAGGTTCGTCAACGGTGATGATTGGGAGAGGTGTTGGATGCTCAATGTCGGCAAGGGTTTCGCCAATGGTGATGTTGTCGATACCTGCCACCGCAACAAGGTCGCCCGCCGATGCTGATTCGACAGAGACTCGCTCGAGGTGCTGAGTGAGGAAGAGTTCGACGACTTTCGCTCGTTCGGTCGTGCCGTCAGCCCGACACCACGCGACCTGCTGCCCACGACGAATTTCCCCTTCGATCACTCGACACAGCGCGAGACGACCGAGATAGGGGCTCGCGTCAAGGTTCGTGACCCACGCCTGCAATGGTGCTCCCTTGGTGAAGGCAGGGGCTGGAACGGTGCTCACGATCGTCTCAAANAGTGGCGTGAGATCGGTGCCGGTGGTGTTCTCCTCTACCGACGCCCAGCCCGAGCGACCCGAGGAGTACACGATAGGAAAGTCGAGTTGGTCAGCGTCAGCGTCAAGGTCGAGGAACAGCTCATATACCTCGTCGACCACTGCCGAGATTCGGGCATCAGGTCGATCAACTTTGTTGATGACGAGGATGACCGGCAGGTGCTGCGCAAGCGCTTTACGTAACACGAAACGTGTCTGAGGCAACGGGCCCTCGGCCGCATCGACGAGCAAGATGATGCCGTCGACCATGGTGAGCGCACGTTCAACCTCACCACCAAAATCAGCGTGCCCTGGGGTGTCGACGATGTTGAACGTGATGTCGTTCCACACCAGTGACGTGTTCTTTGCGAGGATTGTGATTCCCTTTTCGCGTTCGAGATCCATTGAATCCATGACACGTTCAGCAACGGTCTCGTTGACGCGGAACGCTCCCGACTGCTGCAGCATCGAGTCAACAAGCGTGGTTTTGCCGTGGTCGACGTGGGCGACGATTGCGATGTTGCGGAGATCTTCTCTCCTCGATGTGGGGGGCACAAGGAGAGGACGCTATCGAGTTAGTCGAGCGTTGGGCGTTCTCCGTAACGATCAAGATGGATTGAGCGCCGAACATCTTTGCGAGGCGCTCGACCAAAGTTGCCGGTCGGGTAACCGACGGGGATGTGAGCCGCTATTTCAAAACGCTCAGGGTCAGCACCTATGACCTCAAGAGCCTCCGCCTGGTACACCCGGATGACGGTGGTGAACGCTGTTCCGAGCCCGAGGCTTCTCGCAGCGATACAGAAGTTCTGCACCGCCGGNTAGACGCTGCCGTCGAGGCGNCCNATGTCGACNACACCCTCTTCATCGTGNAACCCCCACGGGATGATCGGCTGCAAAAACAGCACATGAACCGGAACATCNCCGATTGTCTGCGCAAGATCTTGTGACGCTTTTCNTGTGCGNTCATANGTCAGNCGATCNTGCTCAGAGCGNAAGACNGGNTCCGGCAAACATTTNTCNTAGCGCTCAAANGCCTGACGGTAAATGTCAGCNAGCGCNTGGCGNACTTCAGGNGANCTCACGACAACGTANTGCTGAGGCTGGACNTTCCCNCCNGAGGGAGCCTGCTGNGCGGCCTCGAGACATTGCATGAGCANNTCGTCAGGAACCGGNGCATCTGAATATCGACGCATCGCCCGAGTCGTGAGAATCGCGTCCATTGCATCCATTCTGAACTCCCTAAATCATTGATGACTCGAAATCGAGCCCGAGGTGGTGGCGGCCGAGTGTCTCAAAGAGCCGTGGGGCAACCATGATGTGCTGCGGGATCACCGAAAGATTCCGTAGACACCGCCCCAACACGCTGGTGTCGTATACGGCAGCACCGCCGGAAAGGCGGAACATTTCGGTGCCGATCGCAGCGGACTCTTCGACAACAAGCGCTGCTGCGCCTCGTATCCGTACCCGTGCCGCAAGGGGAACCTTCTCCCCCTGTTCGACGATGTGATGTGCCGCTTCGACGCTGCGGAATAACTCGCCTCCACATGAGTCAAGGCGTGCTCGAGAGCGGGCGATCACTGACTGCACCGATGACTGCTCAGCGAGCAGGCGTTGCGAAAACTGGGGTGCGCGCTCGTTCGCCAGGTGAACTGTCTCTGACCAGGCGCGCTCTGCGATTCCTAGGGCGACAGCGGCAACGCCAGCACCCAAGATGGAAAAATTTGGGAGAAGCACTCGTGAATCAGATGACTTCGGCGTCGCCCCCAGTTGAGGAATCATTCGTTCTGGCGGGACGAATACGTCGTTCATCTCAAAGTCAACTGAGCCTGTTCCTCGCATCCCCACCGTCTGCCAGGTGTCGTGCGCCTTGACATCGCTACGAGGGACCACGACCGTCACGCGTTTGTCACCGTCATAAGTGACCCCGGCTACCACCCAGTCACAGTGCGCAAGTCCGCTGCCCCATTGCCAACGGCCAGACACGGTGAGTCCGTCATCGGTGGGTGTTCCAACGCCATTGGGGGCAAACACACCACCAACCGCCGTTGCGCTTCCAAAGGTCGATCGCGCAACTTCGGTGTCGAGGAACCCTGCCAGCAGACAGGTCGATGTTGAAATCATCGAACACCATCCGGCGGCGCCATCATGAAATGCGATCGAGCTCAAGGCAGCGAGCGCCGCCTCGGGCCGATGGGGTGTGCCACCGACATCTGCTGGCAACAACATCGTGAACAGACCAGCGCCACTCAGCGCTTCGACCGTCGAGGGCGGTAGTGCTCTTGCGGCGTCGGCTTCGTCCGCACCCGCCGAAACAACTGGTGCTGCTTCTTCAATCGCAACGCAAAGAGGCTCGGTCAGCCAGTCAGCGTACGAGGAGGACTCCACGTCATGAGAGTAGATGAGAGATCACCACTCGGGCGTGCCGGCATCACCCACCGCCTGAAGGTGCCCACGGGCTTTCACTTCTTCGGATGATGTCTCGGCCGCTACGGTCTCAACAGTGAACGGTTGGAATATCGCAGACATTTTCGAAGAGATTGCCGACGCGCTACCTGAGAGCCTTGCGCTTGCGCATGGTGACGTTGCGGTCTCGTGGAGCGAGATGAACCAGCGAGCGAACGGCGTTGCCCAGCAACTTCTCGACTCAGGCCTCGTCGAGCAAGACAAGGTTGCTCAGTATCTGTATAACTCCCCGCACTACATCGAAAGTGTTCTCGCCTCGTTCAAGGCTGGGATGGCCATCGTCAACACGAACTATCGATACGCAGCGGACGAACTCGTCTACCTCTGGGATAATGCTGATGTTTGCGCAGTCGTCTTTCACGCAACGTTCTGCCCTCAGATCGAGGAGATCAAACATCGACTGCCAAATATTCGACTGTGGCTATGGGTCGACGATGGGTCACACCCATGTCCGGATTGGGCGATCGACTACGAATCAGCGGCGGCGTCAAGGTCACCTGCAAACGTCGAGGGCCCGTGGGGGCGAAGCGGTGACCATCTGATGCTGCTCTACACCGGTGGAACGACCGGGATGCCCAAGGGAGTCATGTGGCGCCAAGACGACCTCGTCGGCGCTCTCGAATCAAGCAATCGAAACAAGCTCCCCGATGAGCCCACGGCTGGAGTTGCCGCAGCTCGCCTTAACGGGCCTGGACCGAAAGGCCTACCTGGAGCTCCTCTCATGCACGGAACCGGCTTCTTCAACTCGCTCTCAACAATGCTGCTTGGCGGGTCAACCACCACGCTCACCGGGCGAAACTTTGATGTTAACGAACTGCTGTCGACCATTGAATCGGCGCGGATTAATTCGATCTCTATCGTCGGTGATGCGTTCGCAAAACCAATGTTGCGAGCGCTCGATGCCAACGAAGACCGCTGGGATCTCTCGAGCCTGCGCGTCATCATCTCCTCAGGGGTGATGTGGTCGCGTGAAACCAAAGATGGGCTTCTTCGACACAACGAGCGCCTCATCATGGTCGACTCGCTCGGTTCAAGCGAGGCAATCGGCATGGCGAGCAACGTATCGACAAAAGATTCCGCCGAATCTGGCACCGGGAGTTTCTCGCTCGGGCCAAACACTCGAGTCGTCGCCGAAGATGGGCGCGATGTTGAGCCCGGGTCAGGTGAACGCGGCCGCGTCGCTCTTCGCGGGCGAACCCCGATCGGGTACTACAAGGACGAAGAGAAGTCCGCAGCAACCTTCCAGATCATCGATGGCATTCGCTACTCGATACCTGGTGACTGGGCCGAAGTGCGGGCCGACGGTTCGGTCGCCTTGCTCGGCCGAGGCAGCCAGTGCATTAACACCGGCGGCGAGAAGGTGTACCCAGAAGAGGTCGAAGAAACGATCAAGACTCACCACTCTGTTGCAGATTGCGCAGTCGTCGGGGTGCCCGATGAGAGATTTGGTCAAGCAATCTGCGCCATCGTCGAGTTGCTCGACCCTTCAGTTGACGATGACACGCTCGTTGAGCACGTTCGCTCGAGAATTGCCCGCTACAAAGCGCCAAAGCACGTCATCCGTGTCGACACCGTCGGGCGTGCCGTCAACGGGAAGCTCGACTACAANCGGCTCNCGGCAATGGCACTCGATTCGACTGCCGGCAGTTAGCGACGAATAGCAAGGCCCCAACAGGCACAACCCCTGTTTTTGTTCCCACCGTTTTCCCAACGGCGTCATAAGGTCGGTAACGTGCGGGCATGACTGAAGCACTTGGATTCGACGGCAAAGTAGCAATCATCACAGGAGCCGGTGGGGGTCTCGGCCGCCAGCACGCGCTCCTCATGGCCTCTCGGGGAGCACTTGTCGTGGTGAACGATCTCGGCGGCGCGGTCGATGGCACTGGCTCCGACAAGGGTGCAGCCGACAAAGTGGTCGATGAAATCAAGGCGCTCGGTGGAGAAGCAGTCGCAGACACGAATTCAGTGGCGACGNCCGAAGGTGGCGAAGCCATTGTGCAGTCGGCGCTNGANGCTTTCGGAACAGTCGACATTGTCATCAACAACGCTGGAATCCTGCGCGATAAGGCGTTTCACAACATGGACGAGTCGCTTGTAGACCCCGTCTTCGAGGTTCACTTGAAGGGTGCGTTTAACGTCACCGGTCCAGCATTCCGCGTCATGCGAGAAAAGGGATACGGCCGCATTATCTCTACCTCATCGGCCGCAGGAATCTTCGGTAACTTCGGCCAAGCAAACTACGGCGCCGCAAAAATGGGACTCGTCGGTTTCACCCGAGTTCTTGCCGTCGAAGGTGCACGCTTCAACATCGCTGCGAATGCGATCGCACCAATCGCCCTTACCCGAATGACCGAAGACCTCCTCGGTGATCTCGGACAAAAACTGCAACCCGACTATGTTGCCCCACTGGTGACCTTCCTCGCCCACGAATCATGCGATGCAACAGGCCGTGTGTTCTCCGTAGGCGGTGGACGTGTTGCTGAAGTCTTCATCGGAGAATGCCAGGGATTCACCGACGCAAACTTGTCTCCTGAATCAGTTCGCGACAACTGGTCGACGATCTGCGACCGAGACGGCTACGCCGTTCCTGCGCAAATCGCTGAAGAGACCAAGATGTTCGTGGATGCTCTTCGGTGACGGCGACGATTTCTCTCACTCGACCCGACGGGTCGCCGCTCATCCTTCACCATCTCGGTGGTTCTGGCGAGGAGCCTCTCTTCATTTCGCATGCAACGGGCTTTCACGGTCGTTGTTACCTCGAAATGGCGGCGCATCTGTCGTCTCGCTGGAGCGTGTGGGCCGTGGATTACTCCGGGCATGGCGAAACTCCCTCCGCTGACGACAGCGTCACCACTTGGGAATCCTTTGGGGAAGATGCCCTCACCGCTGCCCGTCATCTTGCTCCTCACGGCGGGCTTCGGGCGTTCGGGCATTCAATGGGCGGGGCTGCGGTACTTCTTGCTCATCTGAAAGATCCGTCGGCGTTCTCGCAACTCGTTGCCTTCGAACCGATCGCTCCCCCACCAAACGATGACTTCGATGTCGAACATCTTCCAATTGCCGTTGGGGCGGAGCGCCGCCGACCAACCTTTGATAGCGCAGAGGCGGCAATCGCAAACTACGCGTCAAAGCCACCTTTAGGGATCTTCACCCCGCNGTCACTCAGTGATTACGTGAACTACGGGGTCACATCGAATGACGATGGCAGCGTGTCACTCTCGTGCACTCCTACGTTCGAAGCGTCGGTGTTTCGAGCCGCCCATCGAAACAAACTCTGGGAGTCACTCCCACAGATCGACCTTGCGGTAAATGTGATCGCTGGCGTCGTTGAAGAGCATCAACCATCGAACTTTGCGGCCGGAGTTGCAGAGCGCCTTCCAAACGGCTCATATCACCCTGACGAATCAATGAATCACTTTGGNCCCTTTGTCGTCCCCAATCAGGTTGCGCACACGGTCGAAGATCTGCTGAGTAGCACCAGTNCGTGACATGCATCTGGCAGGCTGTTCGGTATGAGCANCTACGCGCCACCGACCACACTTTCGCCTTCGCGTATCGACTCATTTCTTTCTTGCCCTCTTGCGTTTCGATTCTCGAGCCTTGACGGGCTATTCGACCCGCCGACCGAAGCCACCGTGCGCGGCACGATGGTCCATCGCGCACTCGAACACTTTTATGCCGACACCGCGGCTCAACTCGATGCCGAACGCATGAACGATTCGGTCGATCAGATGTTGACCGAATTCAAACACGATGACGACGTGCTCTTTCTCGAACTTGAAGGTGACCGATTTACCCGACTCGGAGATGAGTGTCGGAAACTTGCGATGAACGCATTGCAGATGGAAGATCCATCTGCGGTGAATCCAATTGGGCTTGAACTTCGTATTGAGGCCGAGTTTGACGGCGTCACACTGCGTGGAATCATCGACCGTCTCGAACGTGACGACGATGATCGTCTCGTCATCACCGACTACAAGACCGGTCGTGCCCCGGGTCCGTCGTTTGAGAAAAAAGCACTAGCGGGGGTGCATTTCTATGCCCTGCTCTGTCAGCGAGAGTTTGACGAAGACGCAACCGAGCTACGGCTGATGTACGTCAAATCGTCACAGACAATTACGGCTCGCCCGTCGAGCAAGACGATTTCGTTCACCGAGCAACGGCTTACTGCTGTGCATCGAGCAATTTCTCAAGCCTGTGAAAGCGGAGAGTTCGCAACTCGAAAGAGTGCTCTCTGCAAGTTCTGCACATTCTCATCGTGGTGCCCAGAGTTCGGTGGCGACCCCCAACTCGCACTCGTTGAGGCCCCTCGACGCAACACCACTTCACCCGAGTAAACCGATGTTGAGTTCGTCAATCTCTCAGCGTGCGAACGCGTTCGATGACCGTGTTGATCGCGCCTACCAGCCACTCCGAAATGTCGCTGGGCTCAATGCAGTCATGGTTGCAGCGAGCACACTCGGCGATTGGAGTCTGATATGGCATATCACGAACGCAGCCCGGGGAGTGTTGACTTCAGAGTTCCGACAAATCATCCTCTTGTCATGTCTCTTGGGCGTTGAAAGTCTCATCGTGAACCAAGGAATAAAACGCCTCTTCCGTAGACAGCGCCCAACAGAACATGGCGCTGAAGGACTCACCGTACGAAAGCCACGAACGTCGTCATTCCCGAGCGGACATGCCTCAGCCGCAGCATTTTCTGCGGTTCTACTCTCGGCAATGACAGGCGGATGGTGGATCGCTCTGTGGGTTGCGCTTGCAACAACTGTCGCCCTAAGCCGATTCCACGTGCGTATTCATCACGCCACCGATGTAATTGCCGGCGCGGTNGTTGGNGCCGCCCTTGCGGGAGTGGCGATTCCGCTGCTGTAATTCAGCCGGCGAGCAATCGACGAACGTCAAGAAGAACGTCCGTCACTTCGTTGGCTGAGACGAGTTCACGCTGAGTGAGACGCACTAGCGATTCGTCGATCACAGCAATTGCTGCAGCCGCATCGATCGTCAAACCACTCTCGCCGAGTAGTTCTGTTTCATCGAGAACCGCTGTGCTGTTTGCGCTGCTTTCAGTCATCGCCTTCACCGTATCGCCCCTGCGGGCATCGTGCGCGCATGATCGGCGATCTATTGTGAAGAGATGGACTTACAAGATCGTCATGTCGTTGTTACCGGAGCCGCCGGAGGTATCGGATCTGCTCTCGCCCGTCGCTTTCACGCAGCGGGGGCCCGTGTAGTGCTCGCCGACCAGAGGTCGCCCGATTCGGTGGCAGCAGAGTTACCCGGCTCGATTGCGCTCGCCGTCGACTTATCGACCGAAGCTGGCAACATCGAACTCATTGATACGGCTGAGCGCGAGTTTGGAATCGTCGATTTGTTTTTTGCAAACGCTGGTGTTGCGCTTGGAACCGACCCAATGGACGACGAAGAGATCTGGGACCTTTCCTTTGCGATCAACACGCATGCACACCGGTGGGCAGCTCGCCGATTGCTGCCAGCCTGGCTCGACCGCGGAGAGGGCTATTTCTGCTCGACGGCGTCGGCTGCAGGCCTCCTCGCCCAGATCGGGTCGGCGCCGTATTCCCTCACCAAACACGCTGCTGTCGCATTCGCAGAGTGGATGTCAATTACCTACGGCGAGCGTGGCCTCAAGGTGAGCTGTTTATGCCCACAAGGCGTGAACACCGCGATGTTGAATGCCGATTCGCCGATCGGTACCGGCGGTGACGTGGTGAAAGCAGTTGGCGAGGTGTTAGAGCCTGCTGACGTTGCAGAGGTGGTCTACCAAGCGATCGTCGATGAGCGATTCCTCATCTTGCCCCATCCTGAAGTANGCGATTATCTGAAGTTCAAGGGTTCTGACCCGCAGAAGTGGATCACAGGAATGCAGCGACTACAGCGCCGCACCTTGGGCTACTAATCCCCTATGTCAGCGGCCGAACTGCGAANCATCGGCCTTCGCCAAGGCGAACGGGTGCGCTTCAAACGCCAANATCGTTCNCGCTGGACCCNTGGACGCATCGCCTCGGTAGGTGCCGACGGAAGCATTCTCGTCCACGACGCAAATGGAGCGGCACGATCGCTACGACCTGAAGCACTTGAAGTCGANCGCCCAAATCGGCGCGGCCGCCTGACGTGGCGGGCAGTTGATGAGGTGGCAACAACCTGGGAGCAACTCGACCTATTCGGAACAGACTTGTAAGCCTCCTTAACCCAATGGCGTCCGGCGACCCATGTGGTACNNCCGACCGCCAAAACCCGCCCCTGAGGCGCACCTGCTGCATGTTCCTCCTTCCATGACCACACACCAGGCGACGACGGCCCAACCACTTTCACGGTCGAGTAAGACACCTCTGTCGCAGCAACTCGAGCACGAGATGCGCTTCGAACAGAGTGAACTGACTGCAGATCTTGAGAACNGAGGGCGTAACCTCAGGGTATGACCAGCACCTCATCTTCTCAAAGCGGCCGAGAGATCGTCATCGTTGACGCAGTTCGGAGCCCTATCGGACGCCGTAACGGCGGTTTTACGGGGATGCACCCCGCATCTCTCCTTGGCAAAGTGCAACGTTCGCTCGTCGAGCGAACAGGCATCGACCCATCGGCAATCGAGCAAGTCGTTGGCGGCTGCGTGAGCCAAGTTGGTGAGCAGAGCTTCAACGTGACCCGCACGGCATGGCTCGGAGCTGGCCTCCCGATCGAAACAGCAGCAACCACTGTCGACACCCAGTGCGGCTCAAGTCAGCAGGCAACCAACCTTGCTGCTTCACTCATTGCTTCAGGCACCACCGATGTTGCGATGGCCTGCGGCGTTGAGGTCATGAGTCGCATCCCGATCGGCATTAACTCCTCAAAAAAACTTGGCCTCGGCGTACCGATTCCAAAGGAATACTTCGCTCGCCTCGAGATGACATCTCAGTTCGAAGGCGCAGAGCGCATTGCTGACAAATGGGAAATCACTCGCGACGACACCGACGCCTTCGGCTTCGAATCGCAACAACGAGCTGGACAAGCTTGGAACGAAGACCGATTCGCCGGGCAGTGGATCTCGGTCGATGCGCCAGTTCTTGATGAAGAAGGCAACCCCACTGGCGAGACCGCTGCAGTGACACGCGACGAAGGCATTCGCGAAACATCACTCGAAAAACTCGGTCAGNTGAAGCCAGTGGCACGTGAAGACGGTGTGCACACCGCCGGAAACAGTTCACAGATTTCTGATGGCGCGGCAGCGGTGCTGATGATGACAGCAGAGCGCGCAGAGGCACTCGGTCTTACTCCTCGGGCACGGGTTGTCGACACCTGCCTCGTCGGAGTTGACCCCGTCCTCATGCTCACCGGCCCGATGGACGCAACTCGCCGCCTCCTCGACCGCTCCGGGCTCTCCATTGACGACATCGACAACTTTGAAATCAACGAAGCATTCGCATCNGTCGTTCTTGCGTGGGCGAAAGAAGTCGGTGCAGATCTCGCCAAGACCAACCCAAATGGTGGCGCAATTGCGCTCGGCCATCCACTTGGGGCAACCGGTGCATTCCTCATGACGAAGTCGCTCTATGAACTCGAGCGCACCTCAGGCCGCTACGGCCTCATTTCGATGTGCTGCGGTGGTGGTCTCGGCACAGGAACACTTATCGAGCGCATCTGAGNCGCTACCGATATCGCATTTGGCGAGAACTCCGTGCNCGTTNTTGAGATCAAGCCGAATACNGCGTACCTCTCCGAGATGCGCGACGCCGCTGCTTTCGGTCGGACAAACAACCTTGGGCTCTGACGAGCCTGTGGAACTTCTCGAGGATACATTCAACGGTAATGAGCGGACTCAACGAACGCCTGGGCTTTGCCGCAAACGATCGCGTCCTCATCATCTCCTGCGATGACTTCGGTCTTTCCCACTCGTCAAATGAAGGCGTGATCTCCGCACTGCGAGACGGAGCCGCAACATGTGCGTCAATCATGGTGCCTGCACCATGGGCCCGCCATGCCGCTCGACTCGTGAGCGAAACAGACGACATCGGNGTACACCTCACGCTCAACGCTGAACACGAGTGCTACCGGTTTGGGCCGCTTACGCACGCTCCCTCTCTGCTATCTGGAGACGGAGGCTTTCCGTCAGCCATCGACGATCTATGGGAACACGCCGACCCCACTGAGGTGCGNCGCGAACTCCGAACACAGGTGACACGAGCGGAGGCATGGGGCATTGACGTCACCCACCTCGCACCGCATTTGTCAGCGATCACNCTCCGACCAGAGTTTTTCGACGCNTACCTNGANGTTGCGGTNGAATTCCAACTCCCCATTCGTCTGCCGTCGACCGTNACCGCCGCAGAGGCNGGTTTTCCGTATCGCTCCCTTGCGGCAGAAGAAGGAGTGCTGTTCCCGGATTTCTTCAATCANGATTGGCGTGCGGGTTCACGTCAGCGGGTGATCGACACGATNGCGGAGCTTCCGTCAGGNGTTACCGAACTNCACCTACAGCCCGCAGTCGACACCCCAGAGGTGCGGGCNCTCACNGACGACGCTGCTGGATGGATCGACGACTACCAATTCCTCCTCGGACCGGAGCTCAACGACGCACTTGCGACTGCCGATGTACACCTCATCGGCTACCGCGAGTTGCGCGCCGCAATGCGGGCTTAACTGGCCTCGCTGACTAGTCGTTCGATGATCGCACCGGCGTCACCTGAAGAAAGTTCATCAAACAGCGCCCCAGTGCTCCCCACCGCTTTGAGTTGACCTCTCATGAATGCCACGGTCGGGTCAAAGCCTGATTCTTGAGCGACCTTAATCGGCACCGTAATTACGAGATCGGCTCCATCGAGACCGTCGACGATCTCGTTTCCTTTTGAGATTTGCACTCGGTATTGCACAGTGAGCGACATTGGCTACTCCTCACGTTTCGCTGACGACTTGTGCCAACCCGTCGAACAGGGACGTTTCTTGGTGAGAGATAGGCCCGCACCGGTTCTGCGCAAGAATCCAATCTTCGCTCGGATACACCGTGGCAAGTTCGTCGTCATTGAGACCGAACCAGAAGAGAGCCGCCGGGTCAACCTGCGTTGCATGGGCGCGAAGTGCTCCAGTGCGAGCCCACATGTACGAAGAGACATCGACACGGGTGGTGATGCGCTCGTCTTGGCTCGGCCGTGAGAACCAGTTCTCATCAAATGGTGACTCCCCATGCTTTGCAAGCAGGGCTTCATGAACTCGCTTCAACCGTTCGATTGACCACGCTGAGTAATACAACTTCGAGGTCACATGCGGCGCGCCCATCTCGGGATATGCAGCGGGGTCGGCTGCTCGCTCAAATGCGACAACGCTCACGTCATGCACTTTGAGGTGATCTGGGTGCGGGTACCCCGCCTGATCGTCTGAGTAAGTGATGAGCACGTCTGGCTTGACCCGCCGAATCTCTTTAACGAGACGCCCAACCGCTTCATTGAGGTCAGCCATATGGAAGCACTCCGGGTGGTTGTTCGATGGGCTTTCTGCCATACCAGAGTCGCGGTACCCGAGCATGATGACCTCGGAGAACCCAATCACCTTCGCCGAAGCCTCAAGTTCTTTTGGTCGCACCTCGGCGAGCAACGCTTTTGTTTCAGATTCATCAAGACCTTCAAAGGGCTGCCCTGGCTCTTGGAGTGAAGGATTCTGCAGATCGCCCTCCTCACCTCCGGTGCAACAGACCAGAACCGCCGAGCAACCCTGCCCGACATATTTCGCAATCGTGGGAGCGCCTTTTGATGCCTCGTCATCAGGGTGAGCGTGAACAGTCATGATGACCGGAGAGCGCATTTGCTGGTTCTCATCAACGTCAGACACAGTCCCGAGGCTACCTGTAGCCTGCCGGTATGAAGAAGAGCGGGCGACGCCAACAGCGAACGCTTGTGGCTATTGCGTTGTTGTCGTGCTGGATAGCCCAGTCGTGTGACACGAATGACGGTCGCGAAATGAAGCCACCTCAAGCATCTTCAGCGGCAACATCTGGACTCATCCCGCACTAACTCCAATGAAATGAGCGAACTACCTCCTCCTCACTCCCCCTCTGTGGCGCCGGCCGATGATTCCCGCTGCCTTCGCCACCCTGACCGCTCGACGGGAAGGCAGTGCACTCGATGCGGNTCTCCTGCGTGCAGTGAGTGTCTCGTTCGGGGATCGATTGGCAGTTTGTGCGTTGCATGTCGAAAAGCGTCAACGCCAAGTGCNNCTACCCGAATGAGATATTGGCAAGCATCACAGGGTTTACTGATCGCGAAGATCCTGATCGGCCTCAACCTTGCGGTCTTCGTCGTTACCGCAGCGATTGACTCTCGAGCGCTCAATGGTTCGCTTACTCGATTGCAAGTCGATCTTGGACTCAATAGTTCGTTGGTGGCCCAGGGGCCGACCGAGTGGTACCGGATTGTGTCATCGGGCTTCATTCACTTCGGGCTCCTGCACATCGCCTTCAACATGTACTTGCTATATCAGCTGGGGGGAATGCTCGAGGTTGCTATTGGCCGTGTGCGGATGCTCCTTCTCTATATCGCCTGCCTCGCTGGCGGTTCATTTGGTGCACTGTTGCTGCAACCAGATGGCCTGCATGGTGGTGCGTCGGGTGCGGTCTTCGGTCTGATGGGGGTTACCGCCATGGCGTACCAGCAGCGGGGAATCAATCCGATGCGAACGCAAATTGGAACCCTTCTGCTGCTCAATCTTGCAATCACATTTCTCGTTCCCGGAATCTCCATTGGAGGGCATTTAGGTGGTGCAGCAACCGGCGCTCTCTGTGCACTTGTTGTAACCGCCCCAAGGCAGACCTCTGTNCGAAAAGAACGTCAACCACTTCTTCTGATTGCGATCTTTCTGGCGGCAGCGGCTGGGTGCGTTGTTATCTCTGGTTAACCAACCGAACCTCACCCCAGTCGCTGAACTCGGATCTCTGCTTCTCTGTCACACCCTTCGTGCACACTCAAGGCATGTCAACTACAGAGCCTGAACACCCGCTTCAATTGATGCTGTTGCCAACATCAGACCTCCCCGAGTGCCTTCGCATCGACGACGTCACCCGCATCACCGGCTTACGCCATATCAGCGAATTGAGAGCCGAGCTCGAACATCGACGCATTGCCCGCAATGCCGCCCAACCAGCTGCTTAAGCACGCACCCGTTTACGCCCCAGCTAGCGCTCTCATCGCCTCACGCTGATCAAGTTCTTTGTCGAGAGGCAGTAGCGCGAGCGCTGCAGTTGTTACTCCGTTGTCAAGGTATCGACCGATCTGTTCCCGACATTGATCGGGCGTGCCATGCACGATCAGAGCGTCAACAACTTCATCTGAAATCGCAGCAAGAGCGGCCTTGCGATCTCCTCCGGACCACGCAGCCCACATCCCCTCAAGTTCAGGGCCACGTCCCAGCCATTCCTGGAACTTCGCATACACCGGCACATTCATATATGCCGCAATCGCGAATTTTGCGGCCTCTCGAACGACCTGAGTGTTATCACTCGGGCATACGAAGATCCGAGCGACAATCTCACGTGACTCGCCACCCGCCGCATCATGAACAATCGATGCCACCTGAGGCACATCATCAGCACCGAGCCAGTTGATGATCGCTCCATCGCTCTCCTTACCCGCAAGGCGCAACATCTGCTCGCGCAGCGCTGCAACAAAAATCGGCGGAGAGTGCTCAGGACGAACTCCAAGCCGGAACCCGTTCACCGAAAATGTGTCAAATTCGCGGCTCACTTTCTCGCCCTCGAGTGCCTCTTTCAAGAACCGCACCATGTCCCTGACCTTCCGGTAGGGCTGCTCAAAGGGAACCCCGTTCCACCGCTCAACAATCACGTTGCTTGATGAACCAATGCCGATGCAGAAGCGACCTGGGGCGGCATCAGCCATCGATGCAACAGATTGCGCCATGCATGCTGGTGCACGCGTATACGCCGGAATAATTGCCGTCCCGAGCCGTAGTCGAGGTTCCCATGCGGCGGCGAGCGCCAAGGGGGTAAACCCGTCTGCGCTGTCGCTTTCTGCACTCCAGATATCGGTGTAGCCAACGTCAGCTAGCTCATGCAACCACTCTTTGTGACTATGGAGAGGCCCGGGAAGAGGAACTGTCATTCCGAGGCGGCGGTCGAGAGTGGAAGTTTCACTGGCCATATCGACACGGTAGTCATCTTCACCACCCACAACCGATGCGACTCCGAGCATGGCGGAGAACCGCAGATGACTAACATCGGGGCTGTGAGAGTTCCATTAACCGTCAACGACTTTCTTCAACGCGCTGAACTGGTGTATCCCGATCGGGTCGCAATCGTCGACGAGCCTGATCAGCCCGCTGATGATTGGGGTCGAATCGATTACCGCGAAATGGCGCGCCGAGCACGGGCAATCGCCGCAGGCCTCGACGAACTCGGCATTGCGGTCGGCGAACGCATTGCGATGGTGTCGCACAACTCAGCTCGCCTACTCACCGCGCTCTTCGGTGTGTCAGGTTCAGGTCGAATTCTTGTGCCTGTCAACTTCCGGCTTGTCGCTGAAGAGGTGTCGTACATCGTCGAGCACTCTGGCGCCCGCATTCTGCTCATTGACCCCGAACTTGAGGAAGCAATGCAAGATGTCGAATGCGAGATGAAATGGATCATCGGATCTGAAACCGATACCAAGTTGATGCGTTATGACGTCGAGCCCGTCGCATGGGAGCCAGATGAAGATGCGACGGCGACGATCAACTACACCTCAGGAACAACGGCTCGCCCGAAAGGCGTGCAGCTCACACATCGCAATGTGTGGCTTAATGCTGCGATTTTCGGCTGGCACATGGGCGTTGACGACCGTGACGTTTACCTGCACACCCTCCCCCAGTTCCACTGCAACGGGTGGGGAATGCTGTATGCCACCACCGGAATGGGTGTTCGACATGTCATTCTGCGAAAAGTTGATGGCCCAGAAATTCTCCGCAGGATTGAATCTGAGGGCGTGACGCTGATGTGCGCAGCTCCCGCAGTCCTCAACACCGTCCTCGATGCAGCTGCCGAATGGGATGGTCCAATCCCAGGCTCCGGAAGAGTTCGCATCGTTGTCGCCGGTGCTCCGCCTCCCACCCGCACCATTGAGCGTTGCGAAACAGAACTTGGTTGGGAGTTTGTACAGATTTACGGTCTGACCGAGACCGCTCCTCTGCTCACGATTAACCGTGGCCGCGAAGAGTGGGACGACCTCAGCTCGGCTGACCGAGCAACGATGTTGAATCGTGCGGGCGCACCAGTCGTCGGATGCACCATGGACGTCTCTGCCGATGGCGAAGTGCTGGCCCGAGGCAACATGATCATGGAGGGCTACTGGGAGCAACCCGAGGCCACGCAAGCGTCGATCCCGAACGATTTCTTCCACACCGGAGATGGCGGTCATATTGATGAAGCCAACTATGTCACCATCTCTGACCGCAAGAAGGACGTCATTATTTCGGGTGGCGAAAATGTGTCGTCAATCGAGGTTGAAGATGCCATTTTCCAGCACCCTGATGTTGCAGAGGTTGCGGTGATCGGTATTCCCGATGAGAAGTGGGGTGAACTCGTCACTGCGCTTGTGGTAACCACTCCTGGTTCGTCGCTCACAGAAAATGATGTCATTGAGTGGACGAAGAAGAAGTTGGCGGGCTATAAGTGTCCGAAGAAAGTTGACTTCAGAGACGAACTCGCTCGTACCACGACCGGAAAGCTCCAAAAGTTCAAACTCCGTGAGCAGTACTGGGAAGGCCACGACCGCCAAGTCAACTAGGGCTCAGATCGCCGATGTAGAGACGGCTGCGTCGAGGATTGCCCGCGCAACGAGATCGGTTCCAAAGGAAGTGAGAATGGCGAGGTAGAGCAGCCCTGTGGCCGCCATGACCGCAGAGTATTGACGTTCTCTCAGCGCAGCCTTTGTGACGACGACCAGCACAATCGTTGTCAGCGCACAGGTCACCCAGAACCATCCGAGTACGCCACCCCAGCCATCGTCGATTGAGCCGTTGAGAACACTCACCATCCCAGTCGGCGCTATCAGCACCAACACCTCGAACGGCCAGACCTTCCCAAGAAGGTCGACCAACTCGTTTAGGTGCTTGCGAGGCAGCCCGGGTTGCACGAGATACCAGTGACCGAGCAACATCGCGTTGGTTACCGCCCCCAGGAACAGCGAGCCAACGAGTAGCCGCCCAACTGACAGAGTGTCGGTCAAGAACCCATCACTCGCTGCGGCGAGCCCCGCTGCGATGAGACCGACAACGCCGATCATCGCCGGAACAAGATCAAGGATCGGATGGAATTCACGGCCCGCAGCAGTCCTCGTTGTCGCACGGTCGATACCGGTCATCGCCGCAACGCGTTCAGATCGACGGTCAAACTCTTTCTGCGCTCCGCTTACACCCGCTGACTTCCTCGCAACCGATGAAACGAATGCGACGCCAATTGCGACGGCGACAAGAGCACTTGCCGCATCACGAACCAGATTTGATCCGTAAAGGAACCCTGCGATGACTGCTCCCGCGGCGAGCGGGCCATAGGTGAGACGGAGCATCCAGCCGTATCCGAGGCTCACTTCACGGCGCCGGGTCGTCACCCACCCGAGCAGCATCCCACCCGTCGACCATTGAAGAAGAAACGTCGAGGCCTCAAGCGTGATTGGCGCCGTATTCACCTTGGGCAGGGTATCTCGTTCACATCGGACAACAGGTGTGACGTTCAACCCCGTAGCCTGAAACCACGATGCGACTATCGAGGGGTCTTAGAAGAAAAAACCCGATCCGTTAGAAGAAAAAGTTCTGATTCGCTGAGATTGAACACAGCACATGGTGCCCCTCACCGACATTGCGAGAAAGGCTCGACGGTAGTAGCGGCCCGGTCTTTTCTTCGCGAAGTCACGCGGTGACTTCTCCTCAACAGGCCGTGAGGCTGATGACTCAAGCCATCTGTCTCAATGTTGCTTCCACGGGCTCGTTGAATCTAGATTCAACGAGAATGAAATCTATTTTTCTCAAACTCGGCGTGTCGCTGTCGTCGTTACTTGGCGGTTTTTTGTTTCTCCCGTCGGGGCAGGGGTCAGCGGAGGTGTTCGACGTCACTGAAGCATCAGAGGGCCCGGCGCTCACCATTGAGGCAAACATTGAAGGGCAGGTGACCACTGTTGCAAGTGGCCCAGGAGCAGCCACGCTTGACGCTGACATTCCGGCAGCGTTGAGCTACACCGTTTCGAACACCGGCGACACCTACTTGTTTGACCTGTCGGTCGAGGATGACACAGGTAACAGTGTGAACTGTCCGGTCGATGAACTGGCAGTCGGCATGTCCACTGTCTGCACGTCCAGCGTCGTTCCTGCTGAAGGGCTGAACCAAACAGTTATCTCAGCGCAGGCACAGGCAGCATCGAGTCCCGGAGCACTGATCACTGAGATCACGGTGGCCACTGGGCAGAACTGGGAGCTACCAGGGCACTCAGCACCAGAAAGTGAGGCCGGGGACCAGCAGTACGACTCGAAAGCGTTGAGGTACCAAGGGCTTGCCGGGGAGAGCCTCAGTGCTCTCACCTTCACAATCGAGGTAGGAGGGTCGTTCGACGATTCGCTTGCCATCGATCTTGATGGTGATGGTGTCATCGACTATCTGCTATCTCAGGGTGACGCTTTCGAGTCGCTCTGCCGTTACGGGTGCTACACGCCGTGGGTTGATGCCTCTCCATTCGAGGCTGTCGTCACGATCACCACTGAGGGAACCTCGGTCGCTGCATCATGGGATGGCACGACGCTTATTGCCGGTAGCTCTACCGATGAGTACCCTGCGGCGCCGGGGTTCGACAACATGGGATCGATCACGCTCTCAGATCTAGGGTTTGGCGCTGATGGTGCTATCCCCAATAATGATTTTACGACGTCGGCGATCCGAGTTGGCAGTATCAACACTGGAAACGTGGGCACCCCAGGGGTCTCGTTCTCGCTAGGCGGAGACGTGTATCGACCTCAAGACCTTGTAAGTGTCGAAGAAAGCACTCTGGCTTATTTCACTGGGACGATCGTGCTGCTTCCCGCTACCGGAAGCAACAACACCAACAACTTCCTTGTGCTCGCAATGGCAAGCGGCATGCTTGGCGCAGTAGTAGCGCTTACCGCAATCGTGCGACGTCGGGCACGCACCTTGTGATCCCTCGCTCACACCGGTCAACACTCGGTTTCTGCGACGCGAGCTGTCAGG
>PBWL01000042.1 GCA_002727235.1 Acidimicrobiaceae bacterium | reverse complement strand
TCACCACCGGAGACAAAGAGTCACGCGCATGGACGTTCCGCAAAGGTTCAACTGCACCGGTGTGCGCCGGACGCATCCACACCGATTTCCAACGGGGCTTCATTCGAGCTGAGGTCATCGAATGGGAACAACTCCTTGAACTCGGCTCATGGAATGCGGCAAGAGACGTAGGCAAACTGCGCCTAGAGGGAAAGGATTACATCGCCAGCGACGGCGATGTCATGGAATTCCGTTTCAACGTCTGATCCGTCGATTTTTGCATTACCTCCTGCCACACTGGTGTCGTGGGATGGATCGTCAGTGGCGCTCGTGTGCTCGCCTCAGCNGAACGTGCTACCGACCCNNCATCACGTCGCAAGGGCCTACTNGGCCGCACCTCGTTTNCAGGTGCTCTCNTCATCGAGCCATGTAACTGGGTTCACACCATTGGNATGAAGTTCGCAATCGACGTCGCGTTTGTCGACCGAAATGGGACCGTCATNAAGACACAGCGGATGCGACGNAATCGGNTNGGNATNCCCGTCATNGGCGCTGCGTACGTCGTTGAGGCTGAGTCAGGAGCNTTNTCTCGCTGGGGGCTTCACGTCGGCGATGANCTCGAATTTCGAGGTCAACAACCCGANACATCGGAGAGCCAATGACCGGCACTCTATGGCTCGTCGCCACACCGATCGGCAATCTNGGAGANATCACTCCTCGCGCCCGAGAGACACTCGAACAGTCTGCGCTCGTNTGTTGCGANGACACTCGACGAACCNGTCGGCTATTGCNACACCTCGGNGTTACTGCNCNNGCTCTNGCGGTATGCAACGAACACACTGAACANCGNCTCNCNGANCGAGTCGNNGACGANTTNGCCGCTGGGCATGANGTNGCAGTCGTCTCTGACGCCGGAACNCCGGGTATCTCAGACCCAGGTGAACGNCTNGTGCNNGCCGCAATNNATNCCGGCGCCAACGTCAGCGCAATTCCCGGAGCCTGCGCCGCCATTAGCGCACTTATTACAAGCGGTCTCCCCACCGAACGTTTCGTCATGGAAGGGTTCTTGCCACGGCGCGGCCAAGAACGAATCGATCGCCTAACCGACATCGCAGCCGAACACCGAACGATCGTNCTCTACGAGGCCCCACACCGCATCGTTCGNACGCTTTCCGACCTCACCGAAATCTGTGGCGGCGACAGGCAGATCAGCATTGCTCGTGAACTCACGAAAGTGCATGAAGAGACGATCCGCTCAACCCTTGCCGAGCTTCACCTCGAGGAACCCCGCGGTGAATATGTCATCGTCATCGCAGGGCGCCCACGCGAACGGCAAATGATCACCGAAGAGTCGATCCGCAACGCTCTCGAAGAGGCCTTGTCCCGAGGGCTAAGTCGTCGTGACGCGGCAGCAGATGTTGCACGACGCTTCGGGATTCCGCGACGGCAGGCCTACGATCTCGTCATACAGTCACCTTCACCTCAAGAGATGAACACACCATGAGTGAATATCTCCACCTCGCNACACCTGGCCCCAGCGCCGCATTCTTCGACCTTGACCGGACCCTCATCAGCGGCTCATCGGCGTTCACGCTCGCTCTTGCAGGGCGTGCTGCCCACCTCATGCCCACCACCGAACTTGTTCGCGATGCAGTGACTGCGGCGTTGTTCAAACTTCGCGGTGACCATGGCAGCGACGTAGCGGATGAGGCGCGAGATCGCATCCTCGGTTTCATTAGAGGACAACGTCAAGATGATCTTCAATCTTTAAATGAACGCGTTATTCCCACACTGCTTGGAAAAATCCGCCCCGAAGCGCGCCGACTACTCGACCTCCACCGCCAGGCCGGAAGGGGCACCTTCATCGTGTCGGCCGCTCCGACAGAAATCGTTGAACCCCTAGCGCTTTCACTCGGAATGACCGGAGGTATCGGCACACGAGGTCGCGTCATTGACGGCGTCTACACCGGTGAACTCGACGGACCTTTNTGCTATGGGCAAGGCAAAGTTGAAGCGATCACCGATCTCGCNCGATGGGACAATCTCGACTTGAGTCAGTGCTACGCCTACAGCGACTCGTCAAGTGACCTGCCGATGCTGTCAGCCGTNGGTCACCCNGTGGTCGTCAACCCTGATAGCCGCCTTGAACGCCATGCCCGNCAACACGGCTGGCCTGTCGTACATTTCCGTCAACAAACCCGAACGNTTGCTCGCAGAGGCCTCATTATCACCTCAGCTGTCGGCCTCACGGCGGGGGCGTTCGCAATCGGCATGACGGCAGGTGCGCGTCGAGCCGGTCAGGTCGGACGCGGCGTGAGAGCGAGTTGACGCGACTGCGCAACAAGTCGACCCGACGAATCCCACAGCTCACCATCTTCTTCGAGGACGCCTCCTGAGATGTAGCGAGTTCTGAACGCCACTGCAAGGGGGCCAGGTACAGGAAGGCCGCGCAAGTGAACCGTTAGCTCGACGGTCGGGACCCAACTCACCGGAACTCCACTGTTGAAGACAGCNGGCGGGAAAGAATCAGACGCAAGGATCAACCCGTACTGATCAATGGTCTGGCCGTCCGCAAAATCAAACCATCCCTTAATCTCCGCTACTCCTCGGGGCTTTCCTGAACGGAATCCAATTGAATCCGGCGACAGCCTCACCGACAATCGCCGCTGAAGCTCTGGCACCAACTGGGCATTCGGGTCATCGCCATCGACGTCGATCTCACAATCGTCATACGGCGGGATCGCCGGCGGGGTTCGGTCGAACTTCTCTATGCCGTNAGGATCATGGTGGCCAAATGTTCCCAGCACTCTGATGACTTCGCGACCGGTTTCAACANTGATAACCGCCGCCGTCATAGTTGCAAAACGTCGACCAGAGCGCACCTCAGTGACATCGACGAAGTGAGCGCCAACCGCTCCCGGAGACAGATAATGAGCGGTGATCGTCAACGGCGGGCGACCTGCGACATCTGCCATTGCGCGCGCCGCCATCACCATGAGGTACCCACCATTGGTGTTGCCGTGAATGTCCCAGCCTTCAAAGACTATTGCCTCATAGCGCTTCCCACCCGATACATTCCGTTCGCTACTCTGACGAACCGACGTTGCTTCAGCGAAGTTATGCGACATGAGTGTCGAAACTACCGCCACTGACCTAACCGCCTGCATGCCGAGCCTCAACATGGTGACACCGGTAGCGTCTAGATGGTGAGCGGCTTTTACGTCACTACCCCGATTTATTACGTCAACGCAGAACCGCACCTTGGTCATGCGTACACAACCATTGTTGGTGACGCGCTCAGCCGTTGGCATCGCCTGCTCGGCGACGATGTGATGTACCTCACCGGCACCGATGAACACGGCCTCAAAATCCGTCAAGCTGCGGACGCTGCGGGGCAGACCCCTCAAGCATTTTGCGACACCATCGCTCCAAAGTTTGCTGATGCATGGACGCGCCTCAATATCACGAACGACGACTTCATCCGAACCACCGAGCCACGCCATTACGCAGCAGTGAAAGAACTCCTCCAGCGTTGCTATGACGCTGGCGATATCGAACTCGACACCTATTCAGGCAAATACTGCGTGGCGTGCGAAGAGTATTTCACTGACGAAGAGTTGCTAGATGGCGGTGTCTGCCCAATCCATAAGCGTCCAGTCGACCATTTCGAAGAAGAGAATTACTTCTTCCGGCTCAGCCGCTTTCAAGATCGATTGTTGAAGTGGTACGACGAGCATCCCGGAGTGATCAAGCCAGAATTTCGCGGAAACGAGGCGCTCGGTCTTATCCGTGGCGGCTTGCGTGATTTCTCGGTGAGTCGAACGAGTCTTGACTGGGGTATCCCGCTTCCCTGGGATGAGCGTCATGTTGCCTACGTCTGGTTTGACGCCCTCACCAATTACCTGTCGGCAACAGGGTTTGGAGACCCGTCGGTCGATTACACCGACCGCTGGCCAGTCGATTACCACCTCATTGGCAAAGACATCATTCGCCACCACTGCGTCTACTGGCCCGCAATGTTGATGAGTGCAGGAGTTGAGCTTCCGAAGGGTTGGGCTGTCGGCGGATGGCTTCTTGTCGATGGCGAAAAGATGGCGAAAAGCACGGGAAATGTCGTGAACCCTCTCGATCTCATCGACGTCGTTGGGGTCGATGGATTTCGCTACTACGTGCTTGCGGAGACCTCATACGGATCAGACGGTGACTTCTCATTTGAAGGCCTTGTGGGTCGCTACAACTCAGACCTTGCAAACAACTTTGGCAACCTTGCAGCCCGCGTCGCAACCGTTGTCGGAAAGAAATGTGACGGTGTTGGTCCTGCCCCTCGGTCAGACTCCCCCCTTGCAGAAGCCGCCGCNAGCGCTGTCGCAGGTGCCATATCCGGATGGGATGCTGTCGCTCCTTCACGGGCTCTCGATGCCACCTGGGGTCTCATAAAGGCGACAAACGCCTACCTAGAAACAAACGAGCCATGGAAATCCGAGCCAGGCGCAGAAGTCGATGCTGTCATGGGNGACGCCCTCGAAGCACTGCGAATTATNACNATCCTTGCGAGCCCNGCTGTTCCTCAGACCAGCGAACTCATCTGGCAACGCCTTGGACTTAGCGGCTCGGTGACCGATCAGCGCATCCCATCTGATGTCGAGTGGGGCGGCTACACAGGCGGCGCCCCAGTCGAAAAGGGAACACCGCTCTTTCCACGCATTGCGAGTTGAGATGACCGAGCGCTCACAACCCCGCTGGATCGACTCTCACTGCCACGTCTACGACGAGCGCACCCCTGGAGGAGCACACGCCGCCCTCGACGTGGCACGTGAGGCTGGAGTTGACGCATTCATCGTCGTGGGTTGTGACCGAGACAGCAGTCTCGCTGCGCTTAATGCCGCCCGTCATCACGATGATGTGTTCGCCACGGTCGGCCTTCATCCCCATGAAGCGAGTCACGGTGTTGCCTCGATCACCGACCTTCTTGATGAGCCTCGCGTCGTCGCCATCGGAGAGGCGGGACTCGACTACCACTACGACAACTCGCCTCGCAACCAACAGCGTTCTGCGTTCGAAGAACAAATAGCGATCGCTCACGATCGCAACCTGCCATTGGTCATTCATACCCGAAGCGCCTGGGACGACACATTCGACATCCTTGACTCCGCTGGTGTGCCCTCACGAACAGTGTTTCACTGTTTCACTGGTGGGCCTACCGAGTTAAAGCGCTGTCTCGAGCGAGACACCTACGTGAGTTTTTCCGGCATCGTGACCTTTCGCTCAGCAACCGAACTTCAACTCGCAGCACAGGCGTGCCCTCTCGACCGAATGCTCGTCGAGACCGACAGCCCCTACCTCGCACCTGTTCCATTTCGAGGNAAACCAAACCAGCCGGCCAACGTNGCGACCGTCGGAACAGCGATTGCCGATCTGCGNAACGAATCGGNACTCGACGTCGCAGCCGCTACCTCTCGAAACACTCGCAGCGTGTTTGGTCTCACATGATCGACAGCCAAGGGGCTCAGCGTCGCCGCATTGCGATCGCCGCCGCAATCACCGTAGTGGCGGTTCCTGTGGCTTTTCTCTTTAACGCCGGTGATGAAGATGATGTCGCCTCCACTCTCAGCACCGTCGTAGTTGAGCAACCGACAACAACTCGCTCCAGTGAAGACCCACTCGGTCAACCNGGACTTGCACAATTTGATCGAAGTGTGACNACACCCCCATCGGGNNGAGCCGTCATCGCCGTGCCNGACTCGAATAGCGNATTTNGAGGGACGGCNTCATTTGATTACAGCATCGAAGCGAATGATGTGTGCTTTGCTCGAGGTGCTGAACTCGGCATGTTCGTCACCATCGTCAATCTTGATAACAGCCGATCAACCACCTGCATCGCTGCCCTCGCACTCGATGAGAACGCCGCAGACATCGTCATGCATCCGAACCGATTTGCTGCGATCGGCGACCCCACCGATGCTCCGATCACCGTGGAGTATCGCTGGTGACTCACAGCAAGTCCCAGATCAATGAGCTACTCGAAGCGCACGATCTTCATCTTCGGCGCGGTCTCGGACAAAACTTCATGATCGACGCCAATACAGCTCGGCGAATTGCAGCGCTTGCCGAGGTCACATCGACCGACAACGTCCTTGAAATCGGCCCTGGCCTCGGCTCGCTCACCCTCGCCCTTCACCAATACCGACCACGCATTGTGGCGATCGAATACGACCGAGGCATGGTTGCTGCACTTCGCGATATTGTGGCCGACACCGACAACATCTCAGTCATTGAAGCCGATGCGATGCGGGTCGACTGGCATGCAGTGGTCGAAAGCGATGACTGGGTACTAGTTGCCAATCTTCCGTACAACATTGCAACACCGCTCGTCTGCGACCTGCTCGATGAGGTACCCCAGATTTCTCGAATGTTGATCCTCGTCCAGGACGAGGCAGCCGACCGATTTGTCGCATCTGAGGGATCGAAACAATACGGGGCTGTCAGCATCAAGGTTGCGCACTATGCACATGCCAAGAAGGTTGCCCACATCCCACGCACCGTCTTCATGCCCCAGCCAAATGTTGAATCTGCTCTTGTTGACATTCGCCGCAAAGACACCGTTGCTGAGGTGAACGTCGAAACCATGTTTTCACTAGTGAAGACAGCGTTCGGTCAGCGTCGAAAAATGCTTCGCCGCTCGCTGAGCGCCGCTGTCAATGCGGAACAGTTTGCGAGTGCCCGCATCGACTCCGCGCGACGCCCCGAAACGCTCTCACTCGATGAGTGGTATGCGCTAACGAAAGCAGTCTCTGCATGAGCGCCACGGTCAACGCCCCCGCAAAACTCACTATNTCTCTNCGAGTGACNGGGATTCGCCCTGACGGCNTCCACCTCATCGATGCAGAAATGGTCACGCTTAACCTTTGCGACACGCTGACGATCACCGAAGCCGAGACGTCCTCGCTATCAGTAAGCGGACCTTTTACTGAGGGTGTTCCGATTGATTCAAGCAACCTCTGCCTCGCCGCCGCAAAATTCGCTCAACGTCCGGTGTCAATTCGTCTTGAAAAGAACATCCCCCACGGAGGCGGTCTCGGCGGGGGTTCAGCCGATGCGGCGGCAGTTCTGAGATGGGCTGGTATCTCCGACGTGGCATCGACGGTCACGCTTGGCGCCGACATCCCATTCTGTCTTCACGGCGGGAGAGCTCGGGTAACCGGAATTGGCGAGAACATTGAGCCTCTTCCATATCTTGACCANACTTTCACACTGGTTNCACCGCCGCTNCACGTCAGCACTCCTGCGGTCTATCGAGCGTGGGATGAACTTGGCGGGCCGACCGGAGAGGGTTCGAATGACCTCGAACCAGCTGCTCTACATGTGGAGCCGAAACTCAANTGGTGGCGAGANCAGATCATGAGTCTCACTGGCTTGGTTCCCGCACTTGCAGGGAGCGGGGCCACTTGGTTTGTGGAGGGTGAGCACGATGACGCCCTCGTCNAACTGACCGGCGAGGGCGCTGTTGTGCGCGTCGTACGCACGAGTAAAGCAATGTAGGAGACGGTGCTATTTGCGACGCTGGTGACGAGTCCGTCGCAACATCTTCTTGTGCTTTTTCTTACGCATGCGCTTCCGGCGCTTCTTAACGAGCGAACCCATAGGNTTGCAGACGCTACCGTCACAAACTCTTGTTCACGCTCCTGAGCACCAGTTGATCTGAAACTCAACTTTTGTGAGATGCAGTGCTCGGCGCAGAGACCGGTGAATCAGGCGGTACCGTATGGGGAACGATCCGGGGTCGTCTAATTGGCAGGACAGCGGTTTTTGGTGCCGTTTGTAGGGGTTCGAGTCCTCTCCCCGGAACCATGACCCTCCGTGCCGTCGTTCTCGCTGCCGGGGCCGGCACTCGCATGAAGTCCGATCTGCCGAAGCCGCTGCATGAGGTGTGCGGAAAAGCGATGGTGCTACACGTCATTGATGCGCTCGCATCCTCCCAGCCCGATGAAATCTCTGTCGTTGTCGGGCGCGGCGGTGACCTTGTCGCAGAGACCGTGCAACAAGCCGCGCCCACCTGGGCCAAGATCAGGTTCGCTACGCAACATGAGCAGCACGGAACCGGTCACGCCACCCAAGTCGGCATCACCGCTCTCTCTGCGCCCTCAGCAGAGGACTCAGTGATCGTGCTACCGGGAGATACACCGCTCTTAACCGCAGAGACCATCAACCGTCTGGTGTCAGAGCACATTGCGAACGGCCACTCATCGACTCTTATCACGAGCGAACTCGACGACCCCACCGGCTACGGGCGCATCGTTCGGAAAACTGACGGCTCTGTCGAGCGAATTGTCGAACAGCGCGATGCCTCACCGACTGAGCTGCTTATTACAGAGTGGAATGCCGGGGTCTATGTGTTCAACCATTCCCAATTACTACCCGCTTTGGGCAAACTCAGTACCGATAATTCTCAACACGAGTACTACCTCACCGACGCGATTGCTGCACTCGCTCAAGATGGACACGTCGGGTCGGTCAGCACCGAACCAGATGAAACTCGGGGTGTGAACGACCGCGAGCAACTCGCAGAAGTCGAGCACATCATGCGTGCCCGAGAACACCACGACGGCTAAGCCCCTTCATCGGTGAGTCGAAGATCGGTGTTCCGCTCTTGAGACCTAGTTGAGAAGCAGGCCAGCGCTCTAGGATGAAGACGGCGTCGACCTTCGGCGCGGAGGGGAGCAAGGTGGAGTCACTCGAGAAGGTAACAACGAAGAAGCTTGCGCTGTACTCCGGGCGCACGCATCCAGACCTTGCGGGTGAGGTCGCTCAACATCTCGGACTCTCCTTAGGCGACCCCAACATCACCCAGTTCTCGAACGGTGAAATCCGGCCACGTTTCACTGAGAGTGTTCGTGGAACTGATGTGTTCATCATGCAAAGCCATTACGGCATCGATGGCAGTTCAGTGAACGACTCCATCATGGAACAACTCGCAATGATCGACGCCGCAGACCGAGCGTCGGCAAAGCGAATCACTGCGGTATGTCCGTTTTACGGTTACGCGCGCCAAGACCGCAAAGCAGAAGGACGCGAACCCGTGACGGCGCGACTCGTAGCCGACATGTTCAAACTCGCAGGCGCAAATCGTCTCATTTCCATCGACCTTCACTCCGGGCAGATTCAGGGGTTTTTTGATGGGCCGGTTGACCATCTCACCGCGGCACCCGTTCTCGAGAACTACATCCGCCAACACGCCCCCGACGCTCCGGTAATCGTGTCTCCTGATTCGGGTCGCATCAAGGTTGCAGAACGAATGGCTCAGCACCTTCACGACTGTGAGGCCGATATTGCGTTCATTTACAAACGCCGTCCAAAAGGCCAAGCGAATGTCGTCGAAGCAAAAGAAGTCATCGGCGATGTAAAGGGCCGTCTATGTGTCTTGACCGACGACATGATCGATACCGGCGGAACTATCGTCTCGGCTGCTGAACTTCTTCTCGAACGAGGCGCTACCGAAGTCTGGGCTATGGCGACCCACGGGGTGCTCTCAGGGCCTGCAGTCGAGCGCCTCAGCGCATCACCTCTTGAGCGGCTTGTTCTAACCAATACGTTGCCACTGCCAGAACAGAAGCGGCTTTCACAGGTCGACGTACTATCGATTGCACCACTCATCGCTCAAGCCCTGTCTGCGGTTTTCGACGACACGAGTGTGAGCGAAATCTTCAGTGGCGAAAATTACGCCTGAGGCCACTCGACCTCATCTCCACCCAATGAGGTTGGGATCGCTGATGTGCTCGAGTTGATGTCGATTGCCAATGATGAAAACGACTCTGTGCGAGAACCGTTGCACGGCAGGTGTGGCCTTGGCAAGTCGCCGATAACCTCGGTTGACGCTGTGGAGGTAATCCTGCCGCCACACCAGTTCATCCTGAGGTCTAGGTAACTCGAGGCTCACCATGTCAGATTCAGTTCTCATCGCCGAAGCCGGTCGCACGACCGGAAGTGCAGAATCACGCCGCATTCGCCGTGAGGATCGCATCCCTGCTGTCGTCTACGGACAAGGCATGGAACCACTCAGCATCTCCGTTAACCGCCGAGATCTGCGCATTGCCCTCTCAGGGACAGCGGGCATGAACACGATTCTTGACCTCACCGTTAATGGCAATGTGTACCCCGCCATCGTGAAGGAAGTGCAACGACATCCAGTGCGGCGCACCGTGGCTCACGTCGACTTCATCCAGATCGATCTCACNGAAGAGATCACCGTGAGCGTTCCGGTCCGCCTGGAAGGCGAAGCTAAGCAGGTCGCAATGAATAACGGCCTCGTCGACCAGCAAATGATGGAAATCCAAGTTCGCACGACNCCACGTAACATTCCTGACGAACTTGTCATCGATATCAACNANATGACGGTNGACACCGTNNTCACCGTTGCTGATGTNGACCTGCCGAGCGGAGTNANCGCCGTCAGCGCAGAAGACCANACCGTTGTCACCGTCGTCACGCTCCGCGTTGCCGCCGAAGAGCCAGCCGCCGAGGAAGGCGAAGGCGAGGGCGAAGAGGGTGACGCAGAGGCATCCGACGAGTCATCTGATGGTGGCTCCGATAACTCTGGCGATTCAGACGCCGACTGATCGCTCTCGTGGGCCTGTTCTCAGGTCGCCGGTCTGGTGACTCTCCACCCGAGTGGATCATTCTCGGGCTCGGGAACCCGGGCGACCGGTACACCAATACCCGCCACAATGTCGGCGACGACGCGGTTCGCCTTGTCGGCACCCGCGTCGATGCTCACTTCAAGGCAGGCAAGAACGACGCCTTCGTTGCCGAAACACGTATCTCAGACATCCGCTGCGTGCTTGCAATCCCGGTTACGTTCATGAACAAATCGGGCCAATCTGCCGCATCACTTATCAAGCGCTTTGGCATCACCGATTCGAGCAGGCTCATCGTCGTACACGATGAACTCGATCTTGAACCCGGAGATACCCGCCTCAAGATGGGAGGGGGCCTCGCCGGACACAATGGTCTACGCAGCATTGCCCAACACCTCGGCACAAATGAATTCCTTCGAGTTCGAATCGGTGTGGGCCGCCCGCCATCTGCTGACCGTGGTGGTAACTGGGTGTTATCAAAGGTGCCCCAGCGGAGCCGTGCAGAACTGGACAGCGGAGTCGTCGACGCAGCTGACGCCCTTGAGCTCGTCATCACGAGCGGAGTTGACAAGGCAATGCAGTCGGTGAACCGTCGGTGACAACGCTAGCTACCGCAGCCGCACTTCGAGATCTGCCGCCACTTCTTCGTGATGAGCGGGCACTAACGGTGGCGCTCGGTACCCCTTCTGCTCGACTCGCCATTACCGAGGTTGCACGGCCGATCAGTATTGCTGCGCTCGCTCATCTTTCTGACCGGACGCCGCTTATTGTTGCATGTCCTACGGGTACCGATGCTGCTCGACTACACGATGATCTTGTCCATTTTCTTGGACGAGATGAATGCTTACTCTTTCCCGCCTGGGAAACGTTGCCGTTCGAACGTGTCAGTCCTGCTGTCGAAACGATGGGCCGGCGTATGGAGGTGCTGTGGAGGCTCACATCGGCCGATCACCAGCCACGCGTCATTGTCGCCGGAGTGCGGGCTCTCCTACAACGGTTGGGTCCCGGTGCCCGCACCATTTCGGCAATCCATGTTTCAGCAGGTCGCCGTATCGATGCCGACGCTCTCACCGAACAACTCTCGATTTCAGGATACCGACGTGAAGAACTGGTTGAGCACCGGGGGGAATATGCGCGCCGAGGAGCGATCATCGACATTTTTCCATCGACCGCAGATGCACCAATCCGTATTGATCTGTGGGGGGACGACGTCGACCGACTCACCCAGTTCTCTGTCAATGATCAACGATCGATCGCTGACCTCGACGAGGTACGTATCTTTCCTGCGCGAGAGGTGACCCCAGACGAACACGTCAAAGAGCGAGCAGCACGCCTCATCGCCACCGAATCGTGGGGCCGAGAGCATTGGGAACGGCTCGCAGAGGGAGCGCACTTTGACGGAATGGAGTCGTGGCTCCCCTGGTTGACCAACGACGATCTGCTGCTAACCGACCTCGTCGACGAAAGAGGCAAAGTTTGCCTTGTCGAGCCTCGCCGCATGCGAGACCGAGCTCATGATCTTCTCGCCGAAGAAGCTGACCTCGCCGCCGCACTCGCTGGCACGTGGGCTCGTGACCCTGATCTGCAATTCCCCCATCTGCATGCTGAGCCCGACCGGCTGCTCGCATCGGCTAGCTCGTTTTGGTCGATTGATGCAACCCCAGAAGGACCNGAAACTCCGTTCGTGGAAAGCACTGGGTGGGGGCCAATCATCGGCGACGGTTCTGGTCACGTGTCACGAGTGCGAGAACTACTCACTGCTGGTGAGCGAGTCATCATCGCAGCCGATGGAACTGGTTCTGCTGAGCGACTTCGGTCCCTAATGCTCGATCACGAAATTGAGTTCACGATTGCGAGCGAGAAGACCGACCTCACCGCGCCAGGCGCCTACATCGCCGTTGCTCCCCTCCATCGAGGGTTTCATCTTCCACGGGCTCGCCTCAGCGTGCTCGCNGAAGCCGATCTNACCGGTCGTCGTCGATCGCGNCGACGGGCNNGGCCTCGACANGGAACCGCAGGGTTTGACGACCTNAAANCGGGCAGTTACGTGGTGCATGTTCATCATGGAGTCGGCCGNTATGAGGGCATGGTGACNCGGNCAATCGGCGGNGCGGAACGCGACTACCTCCTCGTGGCCTATCGGGGTGAAGATCGGCTCTATATCCCTTCAGACCAGATCCACGTCTTGCGACCATATTCAGGAGGCGAGGCACCCTCGCTCCATCGGCTCGGCGGAAGCGACTTTGCCTCAGCAAAATCTCGGGTGCGTTCTGCGGTGCAAGAGATCGCCCAAGAACTTGTTGTTCTCTACCAGCAGCGCGTGAACACACCTGGACATTCCTTTGCTCCCGACACACCGTGGCAGTCAGAAATGGAAGACGCGTTCGGATTTGTTGAGACCCCCGACCAGCGAACTGCGATCGCTGATGTGAAGGCCGACATGGAGCGCGAGATCCCGATGGATCGACTCATCTGTGGTGACGTCGGGTTCGGCAAAACTGAGGTTGCTATCCGTGCTGCCTTTAAAGCNATTCAAGGGGGNAAGCAGGTCGCNGTACTNGCNCCCACCACNCTGCTTGCCACTCAACATGGCACGACGTTTAGCGATCGCTTTGCNGGCTTTCCCGTGCGAGTCGAAGTGCTGTCGCGATTCTTGACCGACAAGCAAGCAGCGTCGGTTATTGCTGACCTCACTTCGGGTGATGTTGATTGTGTCATCGGTACTCATCGGCTGCTGTCATCGCAAGTGGCATTTAAAGACCTTGGGTTGCTTGTCATCGATGAAGAGCAACGGTTCGGGGTGCAACACAAAGAACTCATCAAGTCGCTTGCGACCGATGTCGACGTATTGACAATGAGCGCCACACCAATTCCTCGGACATTGGAAATGTCGTTGGTCGGTATTCGAGATTTGTCGCTCCTTCAGACCCCCCCGGCTGACCGACAACCAATCCTTACGCATATTGGCGAATACGACGAGCGTGTCGCTGTCGAGGCAATCCGTCGTGAACTGCTCCGAGAAGGACAGGTCTTTTGGGTTCACAACCGGGTGAAATCAATTGAGCAGTCAGCCGCTCGTCTCAGAGAGTTGGTGCCGGAGGCTCGCATCGCAATCGCTCACGGCCGCATGGATGAAGCAACCCTTGAGCAAGTCGTCATCGATTTCTGGGAAGGTCGGTATGACGTGCTCGTCTGCACGACAATCATCGAGTCAGGAATCGATATGCCCACGGTGAACACGTTGGTCGTCGAACGATCTGATCTTCTCGGTCTCGGACAACTGCATCAGTTGCGTGGTCGTGTCGGCCGCAGTGGGCAACGTGCTTATGCGTATCTCTTCCATCCTCAAGACCGCTCGCTCTCGGAGGAGGCCTACGAACGTCTTCGCACGATCGGCGAGTCAACCGAACTCGGATCTGGCTTCAGGATNGCCATGCGCGACCTCGAAATTCGCGGCGCAGGCAACCTGCTTGGCGCAGCACAATCAGGACATATCGCAGCCGTNGGATACGACTTGTATTGCCAAATGGTGACCGANGCGGTTGCNGAAATGAGGGGCGAGACCCCTGAACCAGTGGTCGAACTCAACCTTGACGTACCCGCTGACGCGTTCTTGCCTTCTGATTACATCAGCCGTGAAGACCTTCGTCTCGAGGCCTACCGAAGAATTGCGGCAGCATCATCGTTCTCAGAGGTGGACGACATCTCTTCTGAATGGACTGATCGCTACGGCCCGATCCCTGAGCCCGCGGCAGCACTGCTCGTCGTTGCTCGACTTCGCATTGANTGCATGCGNCTCGGCATCACCGANCTCAGTGTGACCGGAAGCCAATCGGCAGGTCGAACCGCAAAACTGTCACCGATTGACCTCAAAGCAAGTGAATCGATGAGGCTGCGCCGACTCAGCCGACAGGCAATGCACAAAGAATCGCAGCGTCAACTGGTGATTCCGATTCCGCGGGGTTCAATGCCATCAGAATTTCTGCTCGGTTTCTTGAATGAGCTGATTCCTCTAGCGGCTCCATCGTCAAGCAGTGACGAGTAGCGGGTCAGCCGAAAAAGTTTCGGATACCGAGACCCATGATGAACAAGCTGCCAACTCCGTACAGCATGTACTGCCGGTCACGAATAAACGGACTTGTTCGATAGCTGTAGAGAATTCCAACTGCCACGATCGCGGAGAACCCGTACAGAGCGTGCATATCGTCTAACACCACACCTGGCTGACTCGCCAGCACGGCACCGAGCACGGCCTGCAGCACCACGATGATCTGCGCAGGGATGATAGGCCACCACATCCACTTCACTCGGGCAGGCTGCCATTGCTGAGCAATGACGAACCAAAGGCCGAGCAGCCCATTCGAAAAGATGAGTATCCACCCAGCGAGGTCGTGAAGTTCTCTCACCATGAGATCATCATCCGAAACACCCTGAACCTCCCAATATCACTAACACGACATCTTCATCGGAGGTTCCGGTCAACAGGCCCGTGACCGGAAATGGGTCGCGGTCATAAAAGAACGAAGGAGGAATTTCGAGTTCCTCATCGCCTTCGTCGAGTCGTGCATCAGTGCGGTCGAGCAGCGTTGCGACCGTATTTGAGATGGTAAGACCCTCGCTCGTTACCAGCCCCTGTGGTTCGTCACCCAATCGATCGATCAATCCGTAGGTGTACGACATGAAATGTGGGCGACCCGAGGCGCTCGATGATTCATCTCCAAACACCAAGGACAACACGCCCCAATTCACCTCCCGGATTACTGTGCCCGCGCACAAGAATGTTTCGGGCGTGGTCCAGTCTGAATCTTCGGTCGGTGATCCGAGAATCGAGGAGACATAACTGATGACCGCGTCGGGTTCACTGCCGAATGCTGCCTCTCCAAGTCCACCTGCTGTGAGAATCAGTTCAGCCACTCCCAACGGCTCCGGGATCGTCGTGGTGGGCGTTGTCGCCAGAGTCGCCGTGATGGTCGTTTGAACGCTCTGAGTGGTATCCGGTACCTCGTCTAGCGCTTCCTCTGCCGGGGAAGCG
>PBWL01000041.1 GCA_002727235.1 Acidimicrobiaceae bacterium | reverse complement strand
GGCTGACCACGATGATCATGACGACCATGCGGATCATGACGATGAGGCTGACCACGATGATCATGACGACCACGCAGGCCACGATGACCATGGCCACCACCACCATTCAGGCCCCGACCCGCACCTCTGGATGGACCCAACTCTTGTTGCTCAGGCCGCAGCACTGATTGCCGATGCAGCCGTTGAGGCCGGTTGGCCTGGAAGCGTCAAAGACTGTGCAGCTGACTACGCAGTCCAACTTGCGGCCCTCGACGAGGAAATCTCCTCTCAAGTCTCCGTCGTTGATGCAGGTGATCGAGTGCTCGTGACCAACCATGATGCGTTCGGACGATTTGCCGAACGCTATGGATTTACAGTTCTCGGAACAATTCTTCCGTCAACGAGCACACTTGCCGAGGCCAACCCTGCCGATCTAACGGCTCTTGCTGAGGAAATTAAGGAAGCAGGAGTAACAACAATCTTCTACGATCTTCAAGCAAGCAGCATTGGCGCAGAATCTCTTGCCGAGCGCCTCGATGGGGTTGAAGTTGCCGGGCTCCTTACAGGCTCGCTTGTTGAAGACCCCGAAGTGGGTGCGGACTACATCACGATGATGCGCACAAATGTCGAGCGAATGCTCTCAGGAATTGAGGGCTGAACCTCCGCAGTACCATTCAGCTGATGGACTGGTTGACGAACCCAATTGAATGGTGGATCAACCCGTTCATCGACAGCGAAATTATGCGTGATGCGGTCGTAGCGGCGCTTCTCACGGTATTAGGGACCTCAATCGTAGGTTCCTGGGTGGTGCTTCGCGGCCTCACTTTCCTTGGTGATTCTTTGGCGCAAGGTGTGCTCCCAGGGATTGCAGTTGCATGGGCCTTAAGTGTGGACCCACAAATTGGCGCTTTGGTTGCTGCCTTTGCGATGGTGACGGGGGTGAACATTATTCGCTCTTCCTCGCCGTTGCCTGACGACGTTTCTCTCGGAATCCTGTGTGTCGGCTTCTTGGCTCTTGCGGTCGTACTGATGTCAGCTCGAGGCGGTTACGGAGATTTAAATCGTTTCCTGTTCGGTTCGATTACTGCGGTAGACGACCAACGGATCATTCGGTCGGCAATCTTCGCCGGCATAACTATTGTCTTCGCAATAGTTGGATACCGCGCCTTGATTATGGCAACGTTCGACTCCTCGCAAGCGAGGATCGCGAGATTCTCGCCCAGCGTTGTCCATATGGCTTTGCTCGTGATGACCGCCCTCACCGTGGTGAATTCCTTCGAAACCGTCGGGTCGCTGCTCGTCTTTGCGTTTCTTGTTGCCCCGCCGACAACAGCCTCGCTGTTGGTGAAAAGCGTTCCAAGAATTATTGGACTGTCGATTGTGCTGGGCGCTCTCGCCGCCGTCGTTGGGTTGCTCATCAGCTATCACCATCGAACCGCCGCTGGCGCCACGATGGCACTGTTCAGCGTGATGATGTTCTTCCTTGGCCTTATCAGCCACAACATCCGCGTTCGAGCAGTTTCTGCCTAGCACGACCAGTCGATAGGACCCCAGTGTGAGGTGACTTGATCTGCCGAGGCGTCAGCGCTTCGGGGCGTTCTCACAAAAGGTGGGGAGCATGATTCTTCAGGTGCTGTTCAACTGCAGATGCTGTTGGATTCACAAATCCGACATCCCCAATCACCACGGTTGGGACGGTTTCATTGCCGCGAGCGAAACTTCGAACGATTTCAGCAGCGTCGGAGTCAGACCAAATGTCATGCTCGATCGTTGCAATGCCCCGCTTTTCGAGCCCTCGGCGAAGCATCGAGCAAAACGGACATCCTGGTCTCCAGTAGACGTGGACAGCGTCAGGCACGAGCCCTCTCGGCGAGCAAATTCTGCAGGCGCTCAAGCGTACTGACAATTGCCTTGTGATTCCGGGTGGGATAGTTCATGAGTTCGATGAACCATGGTGCCTTCGAAGTTGACCAATCGAACGATTCAGTCACCCGAGTGCCGTCTCCATCTGGTTCGAGTTCATACCGCCATCTGTGGCCACCGATATGCGCCCAAGCAATGAGGCGGTCGTGCTCGAATTCAACGACGGTGTTGTTCATTCGGTAGGGAATAGGGCCGAGTTTCATGTTCATACCGAACTTCGACCCCAACTCGAGCGACGAGCTTCCATAACGGCTCGATCGAACCATGCCCGAGCCGTCGAATAGACGGTGCTGATCAGGGTCAGACAACATCGCGAACACCTCGGCAGGTGGCGCCGAAACATGAATTGACGAAGAAACGCATCGAACTTTTGTTGACATGCGAGTCAAGGTACCCATCACAAGAGGATGCTGCGTATTCGTGTGGATGATCAGTCCGAGGCGGTACGTCGCTCGACATCGTCAGGGTGGCCGGCGACAACCACGTGGTCCTCAGATTTCAGCACCGTCTCAGCTCCGGCGTGCGTGAACGTCGCCAACAGGTTGTTGAGCGTCACAGCACTTTCGAATGCTCTACTCACCCTTCAACGCGTCACGTGTGGTCTACCCGCGTCATGTGCCTAGCCGATGCGACGGCAGTAATTGACGTACAGCAGATCGTTTTGGGCGAGGTTGAAGGGGTCGAACTGCGATAGTTTGATGAAGGTATGGGACAACTCGTAGGCGTCACAGAAAAGGCATCAAGCCAGCCAGGCACGCTGAGGTTCGAACTCAATCGAACACTTTCTGGCCAGGGCCATGAGCGCTTCAGCACCGTTGAGGAAGCTCGAGGAGATCGGCCGAGTGCAGTTCTTGCACGGCGCCTCATCGATCACGGTGGCGTNGATTCAGTTCACGTGTACTCCAACATCGTGACCGTTGAACTTTCGCAAGGAAGCACAGGCGATGGTCTCGGCGAGGTCGTTGCGAATCTTTACCAATACTGGCTTCCGGGTGTAGAGCCTCCCTCATTCGACGACGCGCAACCCGAGGAGACTGCAGCCCCTGCGACTTCTGACGAAGGTGGCGAAGAGTTATCAGCGGCAGCTCAACGAGTGCCGGCGCATCTTCTCGNNCGCAGCAAAACCGCAAAAGAACGCTGGGCCGCAAAAAANGGCTAACGCTAAAGCTCAGCACAGTCACGCAGAGTTCAAAAAACGTTCCTAGCGTCGAGCGACGTGGGGGCAACGCACGTCACTTTGCATGAGGCCGCTGAGCGCCTCGGAGTGCATTACATGACGGCGTATCGTTATGTGCGCCATGGCCAATTACAGGCCTCTCGCACCTCATCTGGGTGGCGTGTAGCGACGAGTGACCTCGAGCAATTCGCCGCTCGTGACAGCGTTCCCGTTGGTCGGTCGTCGGCAAAGAGTTCGGCTCGAAATGCTCCTTGGGCGTCCCGTCTTGAAGCACGGTTAATCGCCGGCGATGTAGAGGGTGCGTGGGGAGTCATTGAAGCAGCAATGGCCGCAGGGTCTCCNGTNGATCGCGTGTACACCGACTTCATCGCTGATGCAATGGAATCGATTGGTGCGCGTTGGGCAGCAGGCGAACTTGGCGTCGCCGATGAACACCGAGCAACCGTCGTCGTACAGCGTCTCCTTGGGCGGTTAGGACCTCAACTCAACCGTCGAGGCCGCTCACGAGGAACCATCGTCGTGGGCTCACCGTTTGGTGAACAACACTCGATCCCGAGCGCAGTGATTTCGGATCTTGTCCGAGCTGATGGCTGGTCGGTGGTCGATTTGGGATCTGACTCACCGGCGAGTTCGTTTCTTCAGGTGGTGGAAGAAACAGGTGCAGTTGCGGTATTGCTCTCGGTCTCGCACGTGGAATCATTCCCGGCCGCTGTTGAAGTGACGAAAGAGATCCGATCGTCGCACCCCGGAACGCTTGTTGTCACCGGCGGACGGGCGGTGATGAATACCCCTGATACCGATCTTAATGAGGCTCTTGTTCCAGGGCGAGATATCAGCCAAGTGCTCGACATGGTGCGAGAGCATGCGACGCGCAGTCGCACGGCCTAGCGGAACCTAAACTTCGTTTCGTAGGCTCCACTCGGCGCCATCTGCGGTGTCTTTGACGTCGATTTCTGCTGCATCAAGTCGATCTCGAATGAGATCGGACAAGTCAAATCGCTTTTCGCTTCTCGCAAGGGCACGAATTTCGAGCAACGCCTCCACCAGTGGAGCCCTGACAAGGGTGGGATCATCGAGCCCTTTGACGGCCGCATCACCAAGTCGAGTGATCATCGAACGTAATGTCGCTCGTGCCCGGTCCGCGTCGTCGCTTTGGAGAGTGTCGGCCGACCAGGCAGTAATCGCCTCTTCGAGTTCGAGAACTGCACGAAGTGCTTGATCAGCGTCACCGCTATCGATCGCAGTATTGAAATCTGTAAGGCATCGATCGGTGGTGTCCCCAAGTGACGTATCTGATGGGGTGTCACTCGTGGGGGATTCGGTTGGTGCAGGCGGAGGGGTTTGTGGCGGTGCCGGTGATGCTGCATCACCATCTGGTGTGACGAGGAATGCAAGGTCGAGGGTGGTCCCCGAAGGGAATGTTTGTGATTGACCATCGATACGTATGGTGAGAGTGCCGTTGCCGACCACTTCGGCAGATCCTTCTCCAAGGTTCAAGATGAGTCCTGTGTGCTCATCGACCCCGAGCACGTAGTGATCAGCAGGAAGTTCCTGTTCCATGAGTCGAAGGCGTCGCTCTCCGAGGTAGCAGAAACGCGTGTCGTGGTGACCGCCCTCGGCATTGTCGTAGTGAGGAATGACGACAGCATCAACACCGATATTGCCAAGGATGTTGAGGCCATCAAGCCAGTAGGGGTCGTGGCCACACTTATAAATTTCGTACACAGGAACCGTGGAGGCACCGATTGTCAGCGCTGCGGCGGAAGCGAAGACGACGATGCCTCCCTGATCAAGTTTGTTGGAAATGATGTTGGGTACATCGGTATTCGCCCATTCGCGAAGTGCATAGGTGGGTGAGCCCGGACCAGCGAAGAGGTAGTCACTGGTTCGGAGCAACTCGAGACCGCGTTCTCGGTCGAGTGAATTTGCGGTGCTCAGCGATGTCAGCCCTCCGATACGGAGGTCGACATCAACAGACTCAGAGAAGTAGTGGACCGCGCGCTCAGCAAGTTCTGAAGCGTTTTCTTGAAAGCCGTAGGGGGTGTCGAGCAGGGCAGCGCTCACCATGGATCGAACAGTTGAAGGACCGTTAGCGAGCGAAGCAGCTAATCGACGGTGTGTGCTGACCATCGTCGGAGCGGTTTCACCAGACCCCATCAGTGTGAGAATTCGGGGAAGTGAACGGTTGTTAGTGGTCACGCTCCCAGTTTGCCCCGACAGCAGTGCCTCGGGGAAGCCGACCTTGAAAGACGGCTGATTCACCAGCATGAAATAATCGAACACCTGTTCGATACAATTGTAGGTGATGTCACTCGCTCTTGAATCACCTCACCTCCAGTCTGCAGCTTCGTTGACGCGAGCCAATAGTGCTCTGCCATTGTCGGAGGCCTACGCCGAGATCCTCCCTCATGGGTTATTGCGTGGCCAAGTAGTGGTTTGTCATGGTGTTGCTGCGTATTCGATTGCTCTTGGGTTGGTTGAGCGCGCAGTCACAGTGGGGTCGTGGCTTGCAGTGGTCGATCTTGAACAAGTATCCCCAGAAGCAATTGCCGAATTTGGCATCCCATTGCATCGGGTGATTGGTGTGACGACCGGTGATGATCCGGCGAATGTGCTGTCGGCTGTGTTTGACGGATTCGACGTCGTACTCATTCCGGCATATCGCTATCGGGGGGCACTGGCTCGTCGAATTTCGCAACGTATTCGCGCAAAAGGCGTCACTCTCATTGTGATCGACGACGCCGATGAGGTTGGGGTACGCGACGCCGTGTCGCTTGGCGATGTTGCGCTGATTGGTAGCGACATGCACTGGGAAGGAATTGGCTGGGGTGTTGGTCGCCTTCTCGCCCGACATCTCACTGTGTCGGCGACAGGCCGTAGATCACCTCGACCTCTTCGCTCAGAGATGCAGTTGCCATCTGTGGTTGATGTGCGGGTCGGGCAGATCAACGACGCAGCCAGTGATGTAGACGATGACATAGCTGGCGCCACAGTCGATGATGACGAGGAGTACCGATGGCGGCTTCGGGTGGTGTGACCTCGTCGGTGCCACGGGTGCTGACACTGTGGTGCCCAGAATGGCCAGTCCAAGCAGTTGCGCCCATTGATGGCCCGCTGATCGTCTTTGACCAGCATCGAGTGGTTGCCGCCTGCACCACCGCACGTGAAGCCGGAGTTTGTACAGGTGATCGCAAACGAGTGGCGTTGCGAACTTGCCCAAATGCAACGGTGGTTCCACGTGATTATGTGGCTGAAGTGCAGTCGTTTGAACGCGTGGTATCAGCGGTAGCTGACATCATTCCGCTAGTCGAATTGCTAGAGCCAGGAAGTCTGTGTCTTGATATGCGTGGCCCAACCCGGTATTTCGGGGGTGAACAGTCCGTCGTCGACCATGTTCGATCTGTTGTTGCAACACAGTTAGGAGAAGAAATCCCGATTGGTATTGGGGTCGCAGATGGCCGAGCGGCATCTGCAATAGCTGCCCGACGCTCAGGGGTCACAGGTCATCAAGTGATCGTCGAGCCAGGTCGAACTGCTGCAGCGTTCACCACAATGAGCTTGCGCTGGTTTCACGCCATCGGTGAGATGTCAATCGATCTCGTTGAGTTATTCGAACGGCTTGGCATCAACACGGTTGGCGATCTTGCCGCTCTTGACCAGCGAGATGTACTTGGCCGTTTTGGTTTGCCAGGGGTGCGGGCATACCGGGTTGCAACCGGCGCTGATGAACGCCCACTCTCGTCGATTACCCCATCGCAATTACCAGAACGTGAACGCCGCTTTGATGAACCCCTTCTTACGGTCACACCAGTGGTGTTCACCGCCCGCGAACTGGCTTCAGAACTGGTACACGAACTTTCGATTGAAGGTCTGGTGTGCACTCGCATGACCGTGACTGCCGAGACAGAGCATTCAGAGCGCAGTGAACGCCATTGGTATCGATCAGAAGGGTTTACGGCAGCAGCGATTGTTGATCGAGTGAGATGGCAACTCGATTCGTGGGTCAACGAGCCCTCGTCGGTGAGTGCAGGAGTCATCGTTATTCGAATCTCCATCACCTCGGTACGTCCTGATGATGGTGTCCAGCACGGGTTCTGGGGTGGGGCGAGTGAAGCTGACGGTCGAGCCTCTCGAGCAGTCGCTCGTCTCGTCACACTGTGCGGACCAGAAGGCGTTCGAGTCCCACTACCGATTGGGGGTCGTCTACCAGAAGACCGTTACGGGTGGTTTCCGGCCACAGTCGTTGACGGTGATCACCATGTCGATGTGCTCGCTCCGTGGCCTGGATCAGTCGTCCGACCCGCCCCGGTCATCGTGCCAACAGATGAAGTTTGTATCGAAGTAGTAAACGATCGTGGTGAGTCGGTTGGTGTGAGTGGCCGGGGCGAAATGACTTCAGACCCGGTGCGCGTTGTGATCGGTGGCCGATCCCATCGTGTGGTGGCATGGGCTGGCCCGTGGCCACTCATTGAGCGTTGGTGGGATGAACGCCGCCGGCGTCGGTTGGCCCGACTGCAGGTAGTTCTCGAAGACGGCAGCGCACATCTGCTCGCTGTCGAGCATCAACGATGGCACCTCATGGGCACTCACGGCTGATGAACGGTACGGTACGTGAAATGTCAGATGCGCTCATCAACCAAGTGCTGGCAGCAGTGAATGCTCACGTCGCAGCTGACGCTGATGAAGAGCGATCAATCGCAACATTGATTGCAGAAGTCGACCGTATTCGTAGTGCCGGCGGTAACCCTTTTGACCAACGTGATGACGTCGTGCACATCACTGGTTCAGCGATCGTGGTGGGCCCCCGGGGCACAGTGCTTCTTGAACACAAACGGTTAGGTATGTGGCTTCAACCAGGAGGCCATGTTGATCAAGGTGAATCTCCGTGGGACGCGGCGCTTCGTGAGACACGGGAAGAAACCGGCCTTGATGTGCGATTTGCCGATGAACGACCTCGACTTGTTCATATCGATGTTCATCAAGGAGGGCGTGGGCATACACACCTCGACCTTCGGTACTTGGTTGATGGGGGAGATGCCGACCCTGCGCCACCACCCGATGAGAGTCAGCGTGTCGAGTGGTTCGATTGGTCTGCTGCAGTTGGGCGTGCAGGTGACCCGCGACTCGCAGCGTTACTCACCCGTCTTCGTCAAGAGTTCGTTACCTAGGGCAAGAGGTAGGGCGCAGCGCGCCATTTGCAAGTATCGAACATATGTTCGATACTTGACGTTGTGGGATTCACAAACCCTCAGTGGACATGGAACGAACTTGAAGCCCGGCTTTCGGGTCGAGCATCGCAACGGGGTCGTGACGGGCGCGCCCCTGGGAGTCCTGCATGGAATGCTGGTGGTGACGCTCCGGCGTGGAGCCGCCAACGTCAGCCGTTTGAAGCGCCGGTTGATCACGCAGCGCCGAGAGGGATTCGAGTTCCCTATGCCGAGTTGCATGCCCGATCGCACTTTTCATTCTTGGAGGGTGCAAGTCACCCTGAAGCACTCGCAGTCGAAGCGTCGCGGCTTGGTCTTGATGCTCTCGGTTTATGTGACCGTGATGGACTGTACGGGGTTATCCGTTTTGCGGAGGCGGCACGGTCACTGCAACTTCCAACGGTCATTGGAACAGAACTCACATTACCGAAAGACGCCGATGACGAACACGGAAAACGCATCGTTGTTCTCGCTGATGGCCCATCGGGATATAGCGGTCTTTCTCGGGCACTGTCATTGGGTTTACTTGCCGGATCAAAAGGTGCGCCGCGCCACAACCTCGATGTCGTGGCAGAACATGTGAAAGGCCTGTCATGGGTCTTGACCGGNGATGGCACCGGTGCTGTGCCAGCAACATTGTGTGCACAAGGGCCTCGAGCGGCTCGCCGTGAACTCGATCGCCTTATCGATCTTTTTGGACGTGATCGTGTTCTCGTAGAGCTTTGGGATCACGGNGACCCTCTCGATCATCACCGCAACGATGCAATGGTCGAGATCGGACATCGCTCGGGGGTGGAGTGTGTTGCTGCAAATGCGGTGACGCATGCGACCACTGCAGATGCTGACCTTGCAATGGCGGTGGCGGCGATAGGCAGACGCTCAGGCCTACATGGTGTTGAAGAGCAACTCTTTGCCCATGGAGCGTCGTATCTGCGATCTGGTGTTGAACAAGCCCGACGTTTTCAGCGTTANCCAGGCGTCATCGAACGAACCGTGGAGATTGCGCAATCAGCAGCGTTCGATGTGTCGCTCGTTGCACCTTCGCTGCCTCCATATCCGTGCCCTGATGGGCTTGACGAAATGGGGCTGCTTCGCCACGCAACATATGAAGGTGCACGGCAGCGCTATGGGGAACGACCCCCAGCGGCAGAAGATATGACGCTGAGGTCGCGGGCATGGCAGATCATTGACCGTGAGCTCGCACTTGTCGAACAATTGGGATTCGCGGGTTACTTCCTTGTCGTGTGGGACATCGTGAAGTTTTGTCGTGAACATGACATTTACTGTCAGGGTCGCGGAAGCGCAGCGAACTCGGCGGTCTGCTATGCCCTCGGTATTACTGCTGCCGACGCTGTGTCGCTTGGCCTGTTATTCGAACGCTTTCTCTCCCCTCACCGTGACGGACCACCTGATATCGACCTTGATATCGAATCGGGTCGCCGTGAAGAGGTCATCCAGTACGTGTATGCGCGATATGGCCGTCACCACACGGCGCAGGTAGCAAACGTCATCACCTACCGCTCTCGGTCAGCGGTACGTGATGCCGCTCGTGCGCTCGGTCATGACCCGGGCCGTCAAGATGCGTGGTCGCGTCGAGTTGATGGATGGAAACGCGTTCTCAAGACTGCAGATCAACACGAAACTGGCATTCCTGACGATGTAGTGAAACTTGCCCATCGTCTTGAAGACGCTCCACGGCATCTCGGTGTTCATTCGGGTGGCATGGTGATTTGTGATCGGCCGGTTATCGAGGTGTGTCCGGTTGAGTGGGCGAGGGCTGAGGGTCGGTCGGTATTGCAGTGGGATAAAGACGACTGCGCTGCTGCAGGCTTGGTGAAGTTCGACCTACTGGGTCTTGGCATGTTGTCGGCATTACATCTTGCGGTCGACCTCATCGCTGAGCACTGCGGATACACCGTCGACCTCGCAGCGATCCCGCAAGAAGATGAGGTCTACGCAATGCTGTGTCGGGCTGACACGGTCGGGGTGTTCCAAGTGGAGTCTCGGGCACAAATGGCAACTCTGCCCCGCCTGAAACCTCGGCGGTTTTACGACCTTGTCGTCGAAGTTGCACTGATTCGACCGGGTCCCATTCAAGGTGGTTCAGTTCATCCGTATATTCGCCGTCGGAATGGTCTCGAACCGGTCACTTATTTGCATCCGCTGTTAGAAAACTCGCTGGGCAAGACACTGGGGGTTCCCCTTTTCCAGGAGCAACTCATGCAGATGGCAATCGATGTTGCCGGCTTCAGTGCAGCTGAGGCTGACGAGCTTCGACAAGCAATGGGGTCGAAACGTTCAGCAGCGCGGATGGAGCGTCTGCGTGAGCGGTTTTATCGCGGCATGTCTGAGCGCGGTATCACCGGAGACGTTGCCGATGAGATCTACACAAAGATGAGAGCGTTCGCAAATTACGGATTTCCTGAGTCGCACTCGGTGTCATTTGCTTACCTCGTCTATGCCTCAGCATGGATCAAGTACCACGAACCCGCAGCGTTCTGTGCGGCATTGCTCAATGCCCAGCCGATGGGATTTTGGTCTCCACATACCCTTGTTCGTGACGCGCGTCGCCATGGTGTAACGGTGAGAGGGGTTGATCTTGGGGTTTCAGTTCAAGGAGCCACACTTGAAGATGGTGGAAGCGTTATTCGACTCGGGTTCACGTCGGTGCGGGGGCTTGGCAGCGATCTTGCTGAACAGATCGTTGAGCAACGGCAACACAGCATGTTTGATTCGTTGGAAGACCTTGTGCGACGGGTTCCCGGCATTACGGTCGCACATCTTGAAGCATTAGCGACAGCAGGGGCGTTTGAGGAGTGCCTCGGGCTTAACCGTCGTGAAGCTCTCTGGCTTGCAGGTTCAGCCGCTCAAGCTCGATCGGGCACGATCCCTGGCATTGCAGCCCAGGTCACTGCACCTCGATTACCGGGAATGACCCCTGTTGAAGAAGCGGTGGCTGATTTATGGTCAACCGGCATTTCTGCTGACGGACACCCGACGGCGTTCTTGCGTAAAGAACTTTCTGACCTTGGAGTGGTGACATCAGAAGGGCTCCAGACCCACGAAGTTGATCGGACAGTTGTTGTTGCTGGCACGGTGACGCATCGGCAGCGGCCGATGACCGCTCGCGGAACAACATTTATCAATCTTGAAGATGAAACCGGGCTCATCAATGTGATCGTGTCGGCAGGGTGCTGGAAACGGTTCCGCTCCGAATCGCTGGCACCAGCCCTTGTGGTGCGCGGTCGCCTTGAACGTTCAGAGGGTGTTGTCAATGTGATTGCAGAGCATCTTCAGCCGCTTGTCGCTCCTGGTCGCTCGACCAGTCGGAATTTCCGTTAGGACTGCCACTGCACGCTCACCGAGTGGTCAGCGCTACCTCAGTTCGTTCTGAACCTCTTGCGCTTGATTCGGTGGTCGATCAAGATCGCGAAAACGAACTCGTTCAGCAACCATCTGCCGACCGCCGCCCGTGTGTGCTGAGCACGTTGGCGCAGCCGAGACAGTGACGAGTGTGACGACTGAGTTTCCACAAGTTGGGCACTTCCAACGAAATGGCGGTCGTTGACCGACACCTGTTGTGGAGGCTCGTTGCGGTTGCCGTTGCTGTCGTGTTTGAGATGTCATGACGACATATCTCAAGCAGATTGCGTCACTGTTTGCAAGCGACTTTTGGGCTTGCGGTCGACCACCCCGAAGGGGTGAAAATGTCAAAAACTATTCGTTTGGAGTGTCGCGAAGCCCGTAGTTGAAGATCTTGAACATGTCGTAGATCTCTTTGCATTGTTGACATACAGGTAGTTGCTTTGGGTCGCGTGATGGCACCCATACGAATCCGCACAGGGCCTCAAGGGGGGTGCCTTCAATGCGTGCTTGCAACACTTTTGCGGCAGCGGATTCTCCCGGTTCGACTTTGACGATGTGCGCGCTGGTTGGTTCTTCAGTCTCGGGAGTGATCTCGGTTTCAGGAACGACGGTTGCGGGCATCGTTTCGAGGTCGGTCATCGCGATTTCATCCTAATAGCTCTTGGCAGATGCCAAGCCAGAAGTCGGTAGCGAGACCGAGGCTTTCGACGTCGATGCGTTCGTTATGGCCATGGAATCTGTTCCCGAATGTGGTCATGTCCATCGATGGAGAGAAGAGTCCAGCTCCGTATCCAATACGGCCGCGCTGTCGGTAGAAACGTGCGTCGGTGCCACCCACGACAAGGCCGGGGAGTAGTTCAGCCCCTGGGTAGGCGATTTGGGTTTGATGGGAGATCACATCCCATAGCGGGGTGTCGATCGAAGATTGTGTTCCTTCAGCTTGCTGCTCGGCCTCACCGATTTCGACATGCGGGGCGAGATCTCCCAAAGCCTCGGTGATCATCGCAATGACTTCGTCTTCGGTCGTGCCGGGCAGGGTGCGGATATCGATAACGAGGTCAACGACATCAGGGATGACGTTTGTCTTCTGTGACTCAACTGGATGAATGACATTTGGGGAGATCGTCGTGTGGGTGAGAGCGTGACACCCTCGAGCGGCCTCCACGGGCATTGCGTCGAGGGCATCCCACACTTGTTGCGGGTCGAGGAGGACAGCTTTCTCTTCCTCAGAAATGCGCATTGCGTCAACTTGTCCCCGCCATATATCAGTGATCTGCGTGGCGGGACGGAATGATGCGAGCCGGCGAACCGCCTCGGCGGCCTTGACGAGAGCGTTGTCGCTGCCCCACGGCATCGACCCGTGACCTGGGGTCCCGCGAACCCGGAGTTTGCGCCAGGCAATTCCCTTTTCTCCAACGTTGATGGTGATCTTCCGGTGGCCGTGATGGTCGACCGATGACCAACCACCGAGTTCGGTGAGGACATAGTCGGCATCGATGACATCGGCGTGGTGTTCGAACATCCATTCGGCTCCCCAAGTGCCTCCGGCTTCTTCGTCAGCAACACCGAAATAGATGAGGTCACCGGTAGGGGTAAATCCGGAGTCGGCAAGACGCCGGAACGCCACCGCCATAGATGAGGTGAGATTCAGCATGTCGATCGCTCCTCGGCCCCACACCTCGCCATCGATGAGTTCACCACCGAACGGATCGTTATCCCAACCCTCAGGGCTCACAGGTACAACATCGGTGTGACCCATGAGGCATAGTTTCGGAGCGTTCGGGTCGCTCCCCTCGATGCGTGCGACAACCGATGATCGACCGGGGTGAGACTCAAAACGTTGGATATCGAGCCCTGAGCCTTCAAGGAAGGTGGTGAGTAGGTCAGCGTTGCGAATTTCTTCACCAGAGTCAGGAGTTCCGTCGTTGACGCAGGCGTTTCTAATCATTGCCTGCAGCAACTCGGTGGTTTCACCGGTCAAATGTTCGCTCATATCGCAAGATTAGGTGGTCGGCGGATGTGAGAGAACTGTTGACGCACACTCTGAATTTTTGAGTAGATGAGGCGCGGCCCAAACTGTTGCGCTATGTTGAAGACGTGTTTTCAGCAGCTGTTACGCCTCTCGCCCCTGTGGCGGCAGTAATTGCGGCAATTGCCGCGGTAGCAGCGCGAATTCCCGCCGCCGTACCTGTACGGGTTCGGAGCCGGCGGGGACACCGACTGATTCGTTGAGAATCACATCTCCCGCCCGCTCCGCCCCGACCGGCGGTGAGCGGCTGGCCGGGGCTCCACAACGAGGACCCCAACAACATGAATGTTCAGCCAGACACATCTCTCGATGACGAGTCGGGCATCCGACGAACACGCCCGACAACGGGTTACGCATTATCTCTTGTCATCGCTGGCGCCGAAATCGATGAGGCACAGTTGGCTGCAGCCATCGCTGATATTGGCGCAGAGGTTCGGTCGTCGGAAACAGTCGAAGGCGGGCTCAAGGCACTAGTCGCATGCTCGGGAACCGCCCAGCAGGCTGAGGTGTTGAGCGTCGTCGAGAAAGTTGACGGCGTCGACTCCGTATCGTCGTCTGACACAACGTTTGATCTTCATGTCGACGGCAAGATCGTTGTTTCACCACGCATCCCTATTGTCGGGCCAGATGAACTCGCAATGGCGTACACCCCGGGAGTCGGGCGGGTGTCGACCCATATCGCAGAGGAGCCATCTGCGGTCTGGCGCTTTACGGGCCGATCAAATGCAGTTGCAGTGCTCTCGAACGGCACCGCAGTGCTCGGTTTAGGTGACATTGGTCCCGAAGCGGCGATGCCTGTGATGGAAGGTAAGGCGGTGCTCTTCAAGCAGTTCGCAGGTGTCGATGCGTATCCGGTGTGTGTCGACGCGCCGACCGTTGATGATGTTGTTGCGGTTGGAGCAGCGATTGCGCCGACGTTTGGTGGCATCAATCTTGAAGACATAAAGGCTCCGGAATGCTTCGAAATTGAGGAGCGGCTTCAAGAGATGCTCGACATCCCGATCTTTCACGACGACCAACATGGAACTGCGATTGTTGTTGTCGGAGCGTTGTTGAATGCGGCAAAGGTGATCGGCCGGCCGATCTCTGAGCTAAGTGTGACGATCGTGGGTACTGGTGCTGCGGGAGTTGCCTGCGCTCATCTGCTCGCTGAAATTGGTATTGGCGACATCATTGGAGTCGACTCTCGCGGCATCCTCGACTCTTCACGCAAGGGGCTTCATCCGAGTAAGCAATGGTTTGTCGATCATGGCAATAAGAACGATCGTTCGGGCGGCGCGCGTGAGGCAATCGAGGGAGCGGATGTCCTCATTGGGCTCTCAGGCCCTGGAATTATTGAACGAGAATGGGTGTCGTCGATGGCTGACGATGCCGTCGTGTTTGCGTTAGCGAACCCGGTGCCTGAGATCATGCCGGAACTCATGCCTGACAATGTTGCGGTCGTTGCAACCGGTCGAAGTGATTATCCAAATCAGATCAACAATGTGCTCGCGTTTCCGGGTGTCTTCCGCGGACTCCTCGACGTTCGAGCAACAAATGCCTCGATGGGTGTGAAGCGCGCCGCTGCAGAAGCGCTCGCTGCCATGGTGACTGAGCCAACAGCGGAGAGGGTCATTCCAGGAGCGTTCGAAGACGGCGTTGCCGACATCGTCGCTCAATCAGTGTCGGAGCAAGCACGGCGTGAGGGGCTCGCTCGAGAAATTGTCGAGTAACTGGCTTCTCGTGATATTGATCGATCAGGCGCGATGGTGGTTTAACGGTCGCCGGTGGTGTCACCTCATCAGTGATACGTCAGTCGAAGAACTCATCGACTTCGCCGATCGAAACGAGATACAGCGTCGATCGTTTCAAGGTGACCATTACGACATCCCTGAGGAGTATCGCGAGCGCCTGATCGCTGATGGAGCGGTTGAGGTTGAAAGCAGAGAGATCGCCCGACGGCTTCGTGCTGCCGGGCTTCGGCTCAGTGCGGAAGAACGGCGAGCGTTTCGACGTCAACGATCTTGAGTTGAGTGTGACCGATGGGTGTTGCGCACGACATCTTGGCTGAAGTTCAGATACGGTCATCGCCGTGTCAGGGTTTCGGTTATTTCACAATCCGCTCTGCTCGAAATCGCGAGCTGCCCTTGCGATTGTCGAGGCACACCAGGCTTGTGGGCGAGACATTGACGTAGTGCACTACCTCGACACTCCACCCGACGCTGACACCATCCGCATGTTGATTTCCACCTTCGATGGGCCATCGCGCGACCTCGTGCGCCGCGACCGGCCGTTGGCCGCGATGGGCATCACATCGGAGCAACTCGATGACACTGAGGTCATTTTGAAGGTCCTGCTCACCACCCCCGAACTTCTGCAACGCCCGTTGCTGTCAGATGGCTCTCGAACGGTGATCGGGCGACCAACTGAGCACATTGCAGAGATGCTCGATGGCTGAGTCAATGCCATCGCCAACCGGCATCAGATCAGTTCGTGAAACGAACTGGTCTCATCTCATCGTGTTATTGAAAGCGCAATGGGTAGGCATTGCGGCAGGTGTCGCACTCGGTATTGCGTGGACGATCGGAAAGATCGCCGTGCCGCTCCTTACCCAATCTGCAGTCGATAGCGCCATCATCGGTGACGGTTCTGCTCTCAAATGGTCAATTGGAATTGCGTGTGCAGGGTTATCGACCGGTTTGTTGACAGCAGGTAGGCGATTTTTTGCGTTTAAAGAGAGTCGCATGGTCGAAACGTTGCTCCGGGAGCGAATTCATGACCATGTTCTTGGTCTGCACCCCGAGTATCACGACAATGCTCAGACTGGTCAGTTGATGAGCCGCATGTCGGCCGACCTCAACCAGGTGCAGATGTTCGTCGTGATGATCCCTCTCACGCTCTCGCACGTCGCACTTATTTTGGGTGTGACCGGGGTGCTCATTTCGCTCGACCCACTTCTCGCTCTCGTTGCCCTGTTGCCGTTGCCGTTCGTCAACGTCACTGCCAAGTTGTTTTCGAATGCAATTCATCCGGCGGTGCTCGCAGTACAGGCAGAGCAGGCCCAGTTGTCGACGGTTGTTGAAGAATCGATCGCAGGGGTGCGGGTCGTCAAAGGCTTTGGCGCCGAGCGTGTTCGTATGGAGGCCCTTAGCACCGAGGCTGACGACATCCGCGAGGTTTCGCTGCAGGCCGCCAAAATCCGGGCCAGGTACATGCCATTTCTTGAGCTGTTGCCCGCTGTTGGCCTGGTCGGGGTGCTTGGAGTGGGCGGTTTACGGGTGATCGATGGTTCGATGACCGTCGGCGAACTGGTTGCGTTCAATTTTTTTGTCACGTTGCTCGTGTGGCCATTGCGGTCGATCGGAATGACCGTTGCATTTGGGCAGCGTGCTGCGGCCGCGCTTGAGCGAGTGCATGAGGTGTTGTCCGTCGAGCCTGAAATTGCTAATCCGGTCGAGCCTTGCGACCTTCCGGTGGTGGGAGAGCAACCGGTGGGGGCCGTGCGGTTCGATGGGGTCTCGTTTGCGTATGGCGATGGTGACGACGTGCTCAGTGGGTTTGACCTCACCATTGAAGCTGGCCAATCGATTGCGATCGTTGGCGCCACCGGGTCAGGAAAATCGACGGTGGCGAGACTGTTGTTGAGGTTCTACGACCCGAAACACGGCTCGGTGATGCTCGATGGCGTCGATCTTCGATCGCTGCGGGTTGACGATCTGCGCCGAACGATCGGCATTGTCTTCGAAGACACCTTGCTCTTTCACGACACCGTTGCCGCCAACATTGCGTTCACGGTGCCGTCGATGGATCTTGAGGCAGAGTTTGGCCGAATTCGTCACGCGGCGGAGCTCGCCGGGGCTGCATCGTTTATCGAGGAACTTCCAGATGGATACAACACGCTGCTCGGTGAGCGTGGCTACTCGCTATCTGGTGGACAGCGGCAACGTATTGCTATTGCACGTGCAATTATCTCGAACCCGAGGGTGCTCATTCTCGATGATGCAACGAGCGCGGTTGATCCGTCGAAGGAGCACGAGATTCGTTCGGCGATGTCAACGGTGATGGATGGCCGGACAACGCTGGTCATCGCGCACCGTCCAGGGACCATCGCAATGGCAGACAACGTCGTCTTGCTCGATGAAGGACGAGTGATTGCGACAGGAGACCACCAAGAGTTACTCGACACAGAGCCCCGCTATCGGGAGGTGCTCGCCGCCCTCGAACCGGGTGACGCTGAGACGGTGGTGAACTGATGTGGGGCGGTGTTGGGGTCGACCCAAACGACCGGCTTACGAAAGATGATGCAAGTCAGGTACTTCGTCGAGCGGCGCGGCTTGCCCGCCCGTATTGGCGCACCGCATTTGCTGCGGTCGGGTTTGTTGCGCTGGCGACATCGACCACCATTGTTGGCCCTTTGCTCGTTCGATTTGGTATCGATACCGGCATTCGAACGGCTGACCGATCGGCGCTCGGTATTGCCGTAGCCGGGTTCGCGCTTGCGGTCGTGCTTGCCTACGTCGGGTCACGTCGTCAGTACGTACTGATCAATCGAGCGGGAGAGGGCTTTTTGCGTGAGCTTCGGCTTCGCCTGTTCGCCCATATCCAACGGCAGTCACTCGGGTTCTTTGATGAGAACAAGGCGGGTGTTCTCGTTGCGCGAATGACCGCTGATATCGAGTCGATGTCTGAGCTTGTGCAGTGGGGACTTCTGCAGTTTGTTTCTGCCGGCATTTTGCTGCTCGTTGCAATCTGCGTGCTGTTAGTGATGTCGTGGCAACTCACATTGATTGCGCTTGCGGTGTTGCCGATCGTCGTGTTGGCATCGATGAGATTTCAGAGGGTGTCAAACGATGCGTACCTGGAGGTGCGCGAGCGTGTTGGCTCCAACCTGTCGACCCTTCAAGAGAACCTTGCGGGAGTGCGAGTTATTCAGGCATCGGCCCGAGTTGATGAGCAGCGTCGTCGTTTCCACGAATCAAATCGCGGGCTCTACGCCGCTCATCTTCGAACGGTGAAGGCATCGACATGGTATTTCGGTGTCGTTGAATTTTGTGGGGTCGTTGCGACAGCGCTTGGTGTCTTGGCAGGGGGGTGGCTCGTCGGGCGAGGTGACGTCACGGTCGGAACCGTTGTCGCCGTGGTGTTGTTGTTGGCCAGCCTGTTCGAACCGGTGCAGCAGCTATCTCAGCTCTACAACACCGTCCAGGCAGCGACTGCTTCGTTGAAGAAAATGTTTGACATTCTCGACACCGAACCCGAAATTGCTGAACACCACGGAGCCGTTGATCTTCCCACGTCAGGTCCGCTAGTTGTAGACGGGGTTGGCTTTACCTATCCGGGCGCCATCCAACCTGCTCTTCGCGATGCGTCTCTTGAGGTCGCACACGGCGAGCGAGTTGCGTTGGTCGGGCCAACTGGTGCGGGTAAGTCGACGTTGGCAAAGATCATTGCTCGTCTCTATGACCCGACCGAGGGATCGGTCACGCTCGGTGGGGTGTGCCTGACCGATGCCACATTGTCGTCATTGCGCGCACAGATTGTGGTGGTGCCCCAGGAGGGCTTCCTGTTTAACGGAACGATCGCCGACAACCTTCGGCTTGCTCAGCCGTCCGCATCTGAAGACGAACTATGGGAGGCCCTTGACCGCATCGGCGCCCGACATCGTTTCGAACAGATGCCCGACGGGCTCAACACTGTGGTGCGCGAGCGCGGATCACGGTTGTCGGCGGGTGAGCGCCAACTCGTATCTCTTGCGCGAGCTGCGCTCGTTGACCCGGCGGTACTCGTGCTTGACGAAGCGACGTCGAACCTCGACCCCGGTACAGAAGCTGAGGTCGAGGTCGCACTCGAGCGCTTGATGTCAGGGCGTACGGTGATCGTTGTTGCTCACCGGTTGTCGACCGTGCGTCGGGCAGACCGGATTGTGGTCTGTGACGAGGGTCAACTGGTCGAGGTCGGCACTCACGAAGAACTGATCGCTATTCCCAACGGTCGGTATGCCGCCCTTCAGCAGGCATGGATGGCGAGCCAGCCCACTACCTCTGAGATCACTGCCGGCTAAACACCAAGACGAATTCGATGACGCCCTCTGGCTTGACGGTGATGCCGGTGATCGAGGGATCAACAATGTCATAGTCAACGAATGTGATGGGAATTGTTCCGATCACCCCTAGGCGGTTGCCCTCAATTTTCGCGGCGATCTCGAATGACACAGGGTTTGTCACGCCGTGCATTGTCAGTTCGCCCGAGATCGTGGTGTCTAATGTTGCGCCCTCGGTCGCGGTGACGCCAAGGTCGATTGGGCTGGTGAGTGTGAATGACGCCGTTGGAAATGTTTGTGTTTCCATAATGCGGCCTCTGAACTGGCCATCTCTTCGACCGTCGTCGCTTTTCATCGACGCAACATCGACGGTGAACTCGGCTTCGGTCATGGTTGTGTCGATAAGGGTGACCGAACCAGTGACATCTTCGGTGCGGCCCACGCCTTCGGTATCAATTCCGAAGAGAACTTCAGAGACTCTGTAGCCAACCTCTGATCCTTCGGTGGTGATCCAGAATTGGGTTCCGTCGTCGACTTCCGTTGCGTCCTCAGATTGCGCGGCCTCGTCAGTTTGCGTTACGTCGGCTTCGGCAGAGTCAGCTTGCGCACTTTCGTCTCCTGTGGTGACGTCGGGCGCAGAGTCTTGTGGTTCTTCGCTCGGTTGCTCGGCACTGGCATCTAGACGCTCATCAAGATCAGCAACTTCGAACTTTTCAGCAGCGTCGTTGATGAACGTGGCATATACCCATGCCCCGCCAACCGCGAGAGCGGCGAGAGCGAGCACGGCAATGGCAAGACGAATTCCAAGTCGTTTGAGAGACATGCCGACAGTGTGGTTCTCCGATACGGCTCTGTCCACAGGAGGCGATTGTTTATCGATGAGTAATGTTCTGCCGTTCATTATTCGTGCACAATGTGGCTATGGCAAACACGTCTATTCCGTTTTCGACACCTAGCGCTGTAATGACGGCACGTTCAGTGCCCCGCTCGGCCACGGCGATTGCGGTCGCAGTCCGCTCCACTGGCGCAGTACCTCGCACGGTTGGCATGTCACGACGCGACCTCGAACGTCAGGGCTTCGCTGGCGAGGTGGGTCAATCTGTGGTGATCCCTCGCCGAGATGGAGCGACGGTCATTGCGGTCGGCGTTGNCGAACGCCCCTCGAGTGGAGATCTTCGCGACGCCGCAGCGGTTGCGGTGCGTAACGCTCAGCGTCACCAAGATGTAACGCTTGACCTGCTCTCGGCAGGTTCGTCGAATTCCGCTGATGCTCGCGCCGTCACCGAAGGCGCATTACTCGCCGCATATCGGTATCCGGGAATCACCGCAAAACCAGATACTCAGCCACGGTTTGCACCATTGACCATCGTCACGTCGGGAGCGGCAGCCGTCGAGCGAGGTGTCAGAGAGGGCGAGGTTCGTTCNAGNGCGACGTACCTTGCTCGTGATCTTGCGAACACACCGCCTGCACATCTCAACGCCCGTGACCTTGAGATCATCGTTACCGATTTGGCACCCACGCATGGTTTTGACGTCGAAGTCTTTGATGAGAACGACCTCGAAGAGATGGGTTGCGGTGGACTCCTCGGAGTGAATAAGGGAAGTGTGGAGCCGCCACGACTGATGAGGCTCACGTACACGCCACGAAATCCACGGGGCCATGTAGCACTCGTTGGTAAGGGAGTGATGTACGACTCGGGTGGTATTAGCTTGAAGCCAAGCGATGCATTCCATGTTGTGATGAAAATGGACATGTCGGGTGCGGCCGCAGTGCTGTCGACGATGACCACACTCAAAGATTTGCGTTGCCGCAATCAGGTAACGGGATACATCGTGTGCACTGACAACATGCCATCCGGTTCAGCGATGAAGCTTGGTGACGTGTTGACGATGCGCAATGGCAAGACCGTTGAGGTGCACAACACTGATGCAGAAGGCCGGCTCATTTTGGCTGACGGCCTGTCTCTGGCNGTGGAAGATAAGCCCGAGGCAATTATCGATATAGCAACGCTCACCGGAGCAGCGATGGCTGCGTTGGGGCCCGATATCGCTGCGGTGCTCGGCACGGGCTCAAAAGTTGTCGAGCAACTCACAGAGAGCGCTGAGGCGACGGGCGAACCGATTTGGGAGATGCCGCTCGAGAAGGCTCGTTATCGGAAGCTTCTTGACTCAAATGTGGCCGATATGCGAAATATTGGCGGTCCGTACGCCGGCTGCATCACCGCAGCAATCTTCCTGTCAGAGTTCACTGCTGATGTGCCGTGGGCTCACCTCGACATCGCCGGNNCGATGAAAGTNGANGGTGATGAGTCATGGCGCTCGAAGGGTGCTACTGGCTTCGGAACGCGGCTGCTCATCGATGCGGTTATGAACTGGTCGGCGTAAACACATTCTCTGCTGCAATTGCAGCCACCCGCCGGTCGACGCCGGCGCTGACGAGTTGATGCTCGATCGTTGAGACATCGGTCGTCCATGTTCGCTGGATCTATTCGTCATGGTCTCGCCGCAGTCGCTGATGCATACGGTCGAGTTGCCGGGTGGTGAGATCAGGAATACGCCGCTTCACGTCGTATCCGTTGCCGTTTGGCCGAATGGGGTTGAACATCAAGCACCGGTGCAGTGCTTTACCGAATGGCTACTCAACTCCTCAAGCGAAACTAAGACCAACCGATTGCGCAAGCTTGTCAGGTTAATCATCAAGGTGGTCGGCGATTCGATGGGTGATCCATGTCGCTGACGGCCCAAGTGTGCTGAGCCAAAATCGTTCGACATATGCACTTCTTGGGTTATGTCCGACGTCTCGGCCTAGCGGCATAGTCCATGGTTGAAAAGTGACAATGTCGTGGGTCGTGGTAGCTGGCACGGGGGAGTGGGCTCGTGTGATGGTCTGCCAGTTCGCTCGTCGCTGAAGTGTGCGTCACACTAGAGATATGGATGCAGCCGATCCCCGACAACTTGAGTTTGCGTGCGAACTTGTCGGTGAGGCTCAACGAATTGTCGTGCTCACCGGTGCAGGTATCTCGACCGATTCGGGAATTCCTGATTTCCGCGGTCCCAACGGGGTGTGGACGAAGAACCCTGCGGCGGAAAAAGCAAGCAACATTTCGTTCTACCTCGCAGAGCCAGAGGTGCGGCGAGCAGCCTGGCAATCACGACTCGAGACATCAGCATGGACAGCCGAACCAAACCGCGGGCACCTCGCAGTGGTCGATCTTGAGCGGTCCGGACGGCTGCATGCATTGGTCACGCAAAATATTGATGGCCTTCACCAGCGGGCTGGGGTTGATCCTGATCTCGTCATCGAGGTGCATGGAACTATTTGGTATTCGCGTTGCTGGGAGTGCGGTGATCGTCGTTTGATGGAAGAGATGTTGCAGCGCGTCCGCAACGGTGAAGCTGACCCAGCGTGTGAACTATGTGGCGGCATTGTGAAGAGCGACACCATCAGTTTTGGTCAGTCATTGATACCCGAGGTGATCGACAGGGCGATGAAGGTGAGCGAGCAAGCAGATGTGTTGGTGGCGATTGGATCGACATTGAGTGTGTATCCGGTGGCAAATTGTGTGCCGCTTGCGAAATCGAGGGGGGCGAAAGTGGTCATTGTGAATGCCGAGCCAACCGAGATGGACGATATTGCCGATGTGGTCGTTCGAGGGTCGATTGGAGAGATTCTTCCTCAACTATTTGCTCCAAGTAGCAATACCTGACCAAATCAGTANGATTTAGTTATGGCCACGTTTAGAGACCTCCTCAGTTCTGCAAAATCTGAGATTGTTGAGATCAGCACAGATGAGGCTGCCGAGCGGATCGCTGGTGGCCACCTCATTCTTGACGTGCGTGAACCCGACGAATACGCCGAGGGTGCTCTTGAGGGAGTGATCCATATTCCTCGGGGCCATCTTGAGGCGCAGATCGAAAACCGCATTGTTGACAAATCGCTTCCGGTCGTCGTCTACTGCGCAGGCGGTGTTCGCTCTGCGTTTGCCGCAAAGACGATGCAAGAACTTGGATACGAGCAGGTCGCGTCGATGGATGGTGGCTTCGGTCGCTGGAAAGATGAAGGCCGTCCATGGCGTCAGCCCGCCAGCCTCAGCCCAGAGCAACAGAATCGCTATAAGCGGCACCTCCTCCTGCCAGAAGTCGGGGTTGAAGGCCAGCAGGAATTGCTCGACGCGAAAGTCCTCATGCTTGGAGCTGGCGGACTGGGTTCACCAGCCGCTCTCTATCTTGCGGCGGCGGGTGTCGGAACGATCGGCATCGTTGACATGGATGATGTCGATGAGTCGAACCTGCAGCGCCAGATTCTTCACAACATCGACCGTGTCGGAGACCGCAAGGTCGATTCGGCAAAGAAGACGCTCACGTTGTTGAACCCTGATGTGAACGTTGTTACTTACGACACGCGACTATCAGCGGAGAACATTGTCGACATCATCTCCGGTTACGACGTCATCGTCGATGGCGCCGACAACTTCCCCTCGCGCTATGTGCTTAACGATGCGAGCGTGAAGCTCGGCATTCCTGTGGTTCATGGTTCGATTTTCCGCTTCGAGGGAATGGTGAGCGTGTTTCACCCGACCGAGGGCCCGACCTACCGAGACATGGTTCCAGAACCACCTCCTGCCGAACTCGCACCGTCATGTGCTGAGGCGGGGGTGCTAGGAGTACTCCCAGGCATCATCGGTTCAATTCAGGCCCTCGAAACCATTAAGGTCATTCTCGGTCTCGGTGATGCGCTGATCGGTCGAATTCTCTCGGTTGACACGACCGAGATGGAGTTCCGCACTTTCAATCTGCGCCCTGATCCGTCAAATCCGGTGACATGGGAGAACCGTGACCGCATTGTCGTTCGCGATCTCGACGGTCTTTGCGCTCCTTGGCTCGAAGATCACTAAGCGGTCTCACGCAACCTGAACCACCGGGTCAACAGGCTGAGCGGTATCTCGCTCCTGCACACTGACGCCGATGAGCACGGCGNTAATCCCGACGAGATCAAGAGCGCTCGGCTGTTGGCTGAGCGCAACCCATCCGACGATGACCGCCGTCACGGGAAGCATTGCGAGCAAGACGGAAAATCTTCGCACGCTCACTTCTCGCAACACATACTGATCGATGCCGTAGCCAATAGCATTTGAAAAGACTCCGGTTACTAAGCATGCGAGCAGAAGGAGCGGGGCACCCCACACAGGTCCGCTCCATGGGGCGCCGATCGGCACGAGAGCAAGAGAGCCAATAGCGAGGCCAACTGCTAACCCATCGACTCCGCTGCTCGACACCGCAACTCTCGAGCCGACCACGATGTACGCGGCCCAACATGCCGAGGAGGCGAGAATAAACGCAACCCCAGCGGGCTCGCCGCCGATTTCTACCCCGCCGAGTACGAGTACACCGGTGATTGCGCATCCGAGAGCGATCGCATTTCGGAGCGAGCGAGTTGCGAACGCAGCGACGGCGATCGGTCCGATGAATTCAATTGCAACACTTTTTCCGAGATCGATCCGTGCGATGCCGAGATAGAAAAACGTGTTCATTGCGGCGGTTGCGATGCCAAATACTGCGGCGCCGCGGAGCTTGCGACCACGCCATTGCCTGAGTNGGGGACGAGCNATCAGCCAGAGTGCGAGGGTTGCCCCGACCACACGGAGCCACCCCACCGATTGTGGGGCAACTTGGTCAAAGACCGAAATTGCGATCGCAGCACCGATGTACTGCGAGATCGCAGAGACGATGAAGAGTCCCTCTGCGGGAACTCTGCGCGGTTGCACCTGAGATGTGAGTCTTAGTCGAAGAGGTCAGGGTCTGTGGCGCAAATTTCTTGCCACAGCGGTTGGAAGCTAAACCAACCGGCGAGATGTGAGCCCGTCTGCTCGAAGGTGTAGCGGGCGTACTCGTCACGAACCTCAATCGGTTCTCCGGCAGCCATCGCTGCGAGCTGCACCTGACAGTTCCGTTCCATCGTGATGAACCAGAANGCTGCCTCGTCAANGGTGGTGCCGACGGTAAACAGGCCNTGATTCTGGTGGATCGCTGCCTTGCCAGTCTGGAACTTCGAGGCAAATTCTTCGCCAGCTTCAATTTCAAGAACGACTTTGCCACCTTGTTCTGAGATGACGTGATGGTCGCCGTAGAACGCGCAGGAGTCTTGAGTGATTGGCGCAAGAGGAATGCCGAGCGCAGAGAAGGCCTTGCCGTACGTCGAATGGGTNTGNGCNGCGGCAATNACTTCGGGGCGGGCCTTGTGCACTGCGGAGTGCAGCACAAAGGCAGCCCGGTTGAGGGGCATATCGCCGACGACAACATCGCCGTCGTGGTTGACCAGCAAAAGATCGCTTGCCTTCATGTGGCGGAAGCTCTTTCCGAACGGGTTTACCCAGAAGTGATCCGTCAAAATTGGGTCGCGGGCGGTCATGTGCCCGGCGACGCCTTCGCCGAATCCAAGGCGTCCAAAGACCCTCAGTGCGCCAGCGAGTTTTGCTTTGCGGTGAGCGCGCTCTTCTTCGAGGTCGTCGAAGGTTTCGGGATGGAA
>PBWL01000040.1 GCA_002727235.1 Acidimicrobiaceae bacterium | reverse complement strand
ATCCCGATTGTGAGTGGACCTGTCTCTGCCGATAACCATGACCCGTTCACAAACGGCGACCAACTCACACCCTTCGCCAACCCGATGAACGGGAACAGCCTCCAAGGCGGGCACTTCGACGGATACGTGAATGAACATCCCCCCGGCGAATACTTTCAAATTGGCGGCATAGGACTCCTCCGATTCCCCGATGGCTGCAACGAACACGCGTGCACCGAGTGGCACGTCGGGTACTGCACCGAGGCAGATGCACCGCTCCAAGATGATTATGCCCCCTACTTTGAAACGACCATCGACGGCCGACTGTCCTACCTCACATGGAAATACGGATACGAATTTTGGGACACCACCCACGACTCAGGGAACGCAGTTGCTCCAATGGCTGCAGTGCAGGCCCTCGTATGGGCATGGCATTCAGATCCTGAAACCGGTTCCTCCGTGTTCTCTAGCGTCGCAGGAGGTCTTGACGATCCATTCAACTGGGATGGCTTAACGCCGTCACTACACACAGACCCCTCACCTCGAGTTGGGTTTCACGGTGACGACCTCGGCTTAACCGACTGGACAGGTACCGACGAACAGTTCCTTCAAGCCGCCACACAAGCGGTGTACGACCTTGCAGTCGAATCAACCGCAAAAGCAGGGCCGTGGACTCTTTCTCAAGGTGTAGGCGCCACCGGCGTTGTCCTTACCGGCTCCAACGGCCCAATTGAGGGCGAGAAAATAACTTTTGGTGACGGCATGGACAACGGGGTCGATGTCGTGACCGACGCCGACGGTTTCGCTGCCTGGCCTGCTGGAATGACATTCGCACACGCTGAGGGCCCGGGACAGAGCTATGAAACTCAGGGTGACTCTGACCAAGGTGAAGAAGGACAGAACATCGTTTTGACCCTCGGGGAGCTACTCGAGGTGAAGGTTGGCGACCCTGCCCCCACAACCACCACCACTACGCCAGATCCCGACCCGGTAGTCGAACTTCCCGCAACCGGAGTTGAAAACACCTCAGGGTTCTTCACGTTGATCCTCGTAAGCAGCGTGCTCGGCGGAGGGCTCGCTCTTGTTGCGCTCACCCGAAGAAACCGTGAGGCTCGTTGAGGAAACTGACCGTCGGGCTGGCATTCGGCCTTGTTGCTGCGTTCGGCGCATCGAGTAGCGGCACGGTTCACGGAGGCGAAGGCGGAGATCGGATCGACTATCACATTGCGCTGAACACCTTGTTCGACAGCGGAGCAGCCGCCGCGCATGCCTGCTTCAACATGGGCTGCGGACTTCACCCCCAGGCGGGATACATCACAGGCATCAACAACAAAGCCGAATCCTGGATGGGCGGCATGTGGATGACCGTGGACGATGCCTCATGCGACGGAGGAACTTGGGGTGTCGAGTGTTCCGGATCCGGCCTCTGGATGATCGGATACTGCTCAGAAGCCGATGTGCCAGCAGAATCCATGGTGTTCTCCGCTTACACCGAAACAACTATCGACCCGAAATTGCAGTACCTGCTGTTCAAATACGACTGGGAGCACTTCGACAACAACCGAGACGTCGACATCAGCTCACACATCGAATTGTCTGCAGTGCAAGCCCTCGTATGGGCGTGGCACTCCGACCCGAACTCGAGTTCCACTGTGTTCTCAGGCATCGATGACCCCTATGACGACCCTTTCGAATGGGACGGCCTCATACCGATCGCTCCGAGCTCAGGTTTGATGCCCGGTGTCGGAATTTGGACATTTAACAACGACGACATTGACCGTGGTGCAGCTACCCAAGCCGTGTACGACCTTGCAGTTGAAGCACAGAACAAAGCCGGTGACTGGTCGTTTTCACACAGCGATGACGGCGAAGGTATCTATTTGTTGAACGACAACGGACTCCCTATATATGGAGAAACAATTGTCTTCGATGACCACGGCGCTGAAGCAGTCACGGACAGTACCGGTTACGTCGAATGGCCAGACGGCTCCATGTATGCGGTCACACTGAAACCCGGCAGAGCGTTCGAAACTCCNGGNGCCCCCGACGACGANGGCAACAGCTCCCAGAACTANCTCGTGGCAATAGGTGAACCAATCTCGATTCTGAACAACTTCGTAGCCACCCCAGAAACAACGACGACGGTTCCGATACCAGAAGAAGCAACGCCGACAACCACCGCGCCAGATCCGGACCAAGTAGTCGAACTTCCCTCAACAGGAGGAAACCTGTCTAATTGGCCGTGGATGCCTCTCGTTGCTATCGGTTGCGCTCTACTAATTTTCTCCCGACTCCCCCATAAGAAATCAGCGAAATGAACAGAGTGAAGAAATTTGGCGGATTAAGGGCCGCGTTAGGTGCCGCCGCTGTATGCGTTTCCCTTGGCGCTACTGCCGATACTGTCCGTGCNGAGAACCACGACGTTCTCACNGANGGCGANGAGCTCCTTGTTTACGTCGANTTATTTTCCGGAAACAGCATCCANGGCGGTCACCTTGATGCTTGGTTGAACGAGTATCCCGNTAGCGACGACCCNAGCCANATTGGCGGTATTGGGCTNGTGCGACTTCCNGACGGCTGCAGCGAATTGTCNTGTGCCGANTGGCATGTTGGGTACTGCNGTGAAGCTGACGTGCAGATTCACGCCATGGAATATGCGCCNTACTACGAAGTGAATCTTGATCCTCGACTTTCCTTCCTCACGTGGAAATACGGATACGACTTTTACATTGCCAACTATCAGTCNGGAAATGCGATCGTGCCGATGGCNGCGACNCAAGCTTTGATGTGGGCTTGGCACTCAGATCCTCAAACCGGGTCCACTGTGTTCGCTGATGTTGCAGGGGGCCTTGATGATCCATTGAACTGGGATGGCTTAACACCCTCCNTGCACGNAGATGTTTCGCCTCGGGTCGGTTTCCACGGTGATGATTTGGACGCAACNCATTGGACGGGGACAGATGAGGAGCTTCTCCGAGACGTCACGCAAGCCGTTTATAACCTTGCTGTGGAATCGACTGCGAAAGCGGGGCCGTGGAGCCTTTCTCAGGGTGTTGGCGCCACTGGCGTTGTTCTCGCCGGCTCAAACGGCCCGATCGAGGGTGAAGTCATAACTTTTGATGACGGAACAGCAGAAGGGATCAATGTCCTGACCGATGCCAATGGTTATGCCGCATGGCCTGAGGGGGCGACCGAGGCAACCTCAAACGGTCCAGGCATCAGCTATGAAACAGAAGGCAACTCGAATGAAGGCGAAGAAGGACAGAACATCGTTGTGACACTCGGTGAGCACCTTGCTGTGAGCGTCAATGATCCGGCTCCAACGACCACCACAGTGCCACCCGGTGAAACGGAGGAACCAACGACAACCACTATCGACACAGATGCCACTACCTCAACTGTCCCAGATCTCACGGCTTTGCCAGCCACGGGCAGAAGCCTTAATACTCTTCCTGCTGTTCTGCTACTTGCGACAGGGTCTATTGGTGTCTTCGCTAGCCGGAGAAAACGAGCTGGATGACGCACAGAAAACTCGCCCGGAATTCAGTCTGAGCGACTGGGTATTCCACTTTTACGGGTACTTGTCGGGCGCCAGTCTCCGTGCAGTCCCCAAACGCTTCTGTATAGAAATGGGCTAGGAGGTTCGGCGTCGCAACGTGAGCACTAGCAGTGCTCCGATTGCTGAGAAGAGAATGAACACCTCGGTGGTGCTGCTGTTTCCAGTTGAGGGCAGCTCCACATTGCTTGGGTTTGGCTGCCACTGCGCGTACAACGTGTCGGTGCCAGTATCAGGCAACGTGTACGTGTCATCACCGCTGTAACTCGTGCCGGAACCGTCTGCCTCAGTGTTCCAACCCGTAAACGTGTAACCCGGTCGGGTTGGCTCAGTGGTTGACACCGTCACATTTTCTGCGGCTCCCCCGATTTGGTCGCCCGGCTCACCCGAGCCACCTTGAGGGTCATACGTCAACCCGACCACCCCAATAGTTATCGTCTCTTCAGGATTAGGGGCAATCGCTTCTTCGATCGGCTGCCACTGCGCGTACAACGTGTCGGTGCCAGTATCAGGCAACGTGTACGTATCATCACCGCTGTAGCTCGTGCCGGAACCGTCTGCTTCAGTGTTCCAACCCGTGAACGTGTGCCCGTCACGCGTCGGCTCGGTGGTCGACACCGTCACATCAGATGCCGCATCACCGGTTTGNTCATCNGGTTCGCCCGAACCCCCCTGAGGGTCATAGGNCAGCGTGACAGTCGGCGCGTTGTAGGTGATGTTGCACTCACCGCCAGCCGCTGCGAAATTGCCGCCATCCGAGAATTCCCACGCGCCGATGACACGGCTGTCAGCATTCGACCAAAAACAGTTTGAGTTCCACGGGTCCTGAACGATCGTGTAGGTGTTACTCGCATTGTTGTGGGTTGACGAACCAAATCCGGCGCACGCAGCCTGGGTTGTGTAATCCCAACAGGTGTAGGTTTGTGTGCTTGCAAGGGGCTGGTGTTTGATCATCTGGTGCTGATCAGTCACATAGAAAATGCCGTACTGGTTGTGATAAGCCCCGGAACTGAAACCGGAAAAAGGATTCACCATCTCCGTGTCCACCGCACCGTCGGAATTAACGCACGTAGAGCCTGAGCAGAATCCGCCGAAGCTGCCATCGGTGTTTCGGTACTCCGCCATGTGGTTATTAGTTCCGAGAGCACCTCCTACACCGTCAACAAAGCTGCCATGACTGCAAAACGCGTCAGCGGAAATGTCAACACATACGAGCGCATTTCCGTTTGACACTGACCAGATTTTTCCGTCCGCATAGTAAACAGGCGCATAGGGATTCCACATGGATTTCGCATAAATAGACGCTGTCTGTGTTGTCGTGTCGTACTTCAAGACACCTGTCGATGCGGTTGCCCACAGCACGTCGTCCACCATGATTGAGTTCGAGTGGTACTGCACGCTCGCAGGGAATTCGACGTACCCCGTTCGAGACCAGTTATTCGGATCCTCATCTGANATGTCGATGACCGCAATTTGATTGGAATTCTTAGGGACATATGCNGTGTTGCCGTCCGACGTCACCCACGCAGACGATTTCTGGCCGACGCCGCTGCCGAGAATGTTCTTGCTGTAGAGGCCGCCGCTAAAGCAGGGATCTCCTTGCTGTTTCGGACCATCCCCGTCAGGGTCAAGGCGATACAGGCAGCCGAATTGGGTGCCTCGGTGATGCACAAAAAATGCGTAGTTTTGGTTTGTGGGATGGAATGTCACATCCCAGCCGTCGCCTCCAGTCGCCGTGATTTTGTCAAACGTCTCAGCGGAAGCCGGTGTGGGAAAAGCTAAGAGTCCNAGCAACAGNACAAANGACATCAGTGTAGTTTTGACTCGACTCCAATTCATCCCATCACNATACAAAGTTCGCATTNAAAGTCCGAAAAATTTGCTNTNCNAGCTCGAGAGTAAAGTTGACAGTGATCGAGTCTCGCAGAACCCGTTTAACAACCTCCGGAACAATGAAGCCCCCTATCTTTCGAACCTTGCCTGTACGGGGGCAGAAAAGATGAGACACGCTCTAGTCATATCCTTAGCTATCGTGCTTGCCGCTCCACCAATTGCCAGTGTGGCGGTGCTCTCGGTAACCGCCCCAGTCGTTCTCGGCCCAGCATTTGCCATGGCGCTTGGAGCATTTGGTCTTTGGCTTGGAATCCGAAAAAAGAACGCTAACCCCCGGAACTCATCTAAGCGAAAACGAGGAGATTGTTCGGACTAACGTGCGGTGAATGGACAAACTTCTACATCTAAAGTTCTGGTATTGGCTCGGCACAATCGGAACCGCAGTCGGCGGCGGCATCGTCATGGGACTCTTCGCAGAAACAACTGCCGGATCGGCGTGGGGGGAACCGGCACCAGAAATCGCTATCACGTACGAGCGCCTGAACGGCTACAAAATCTTGGGAATAGCCGGGATCATGGTCGCAATCGGACTCATCACTAAAGGGAGAGATTTCGCAAAGCTTGCTGCATCTGTTGGAGGCGTCATGCTGCTCGTATTCCTCGGCCACGCCTCATACGGTGACGTACGGGGTTATGTTTCGTCTTGGGCCGAATACCTTCCCCAAATGATTATCTCCGTACTCATCTTGGTCAGCGCCATCCGGGAATTACGGCAGCAACCCTCCGATGAGTGAGGTTCCCACACCTAATTAATTGATTTCAGATCCAACGAAATTCCCGAAAATCTAACTAGATACTCGAAAGCGTTATTGGTCAGAGGCCTACCGCAAGGATGTCCATGTGGACTCCGGCGTTGCGTTGGTCATGGACTGAGGCAAGCTCTGGGTCGTTCCGCCAGGCCTCGGCGGACTCCTTGTCGGGGAATTCAAGAATGACGACTGCAGCCGGTGCATCTTCACCATCCAGCACCGTCGGGGGACTTGGCGGGATCAGAATCGTTCCGCCGTGTTTGGCAATCGCGTCTGCGGCGACTGCCCGGTACTCGGAAAAGACTGCTTCATCCTTCATCTCACGAAGTATTCCAACTGCAATGCAAGTCACTTGATTGTCCTCCACTTTCAACTTGAGGTCACCCAAGGTTATGGCACCGCTTGCCGTTTTACCGAATCAGGAGGTCACTGCGCTCCGATTTAGGTCATACCGAGTAAGTGAAAAGACCTAATGTCCAACGCCTAGCCGTGCCCCTAGCGATATCAGCGCTCATACTTGCTAGCTGCGGAGGCGATGACAGCAGTTCATCCGCTCAGACAGAACAGGTCTCTGCATGATTATCTCCGTACTCATCTTGGTCAGCGCCATCCGGGAATTACGGCAGCAACCCTCCGATGAGTGAGGTCCTAACACCTAGTTAATTGATTGTCGCTCCTCTGGTACCAGCCCCGCCGGGCAACCCTGCCCGCCTGCCACCTCTTTCATTGGAGTCATCTTTGTCTTGAACTTGTCCGAAGACAGCAAGATTCTGTGCTGAATCGCCGGCGACGAGTCGAGATGCTTGTCTGAGATCGGCGATCTGTTCGTCGTAAAGCGAAATATGATTTTGAAGGGTCGCCTGTTCCATGTCGGGAAGCAGTGCAGCAAAATCTACGAGAGACATCTGCGGGTCAACTTCAGCAAAATGTTCACTGACTTGCGACATCGCAAGGAAGACTTGCATTTGAGCTCTTACGAGGCGCTCCTCGGCGAAAATCATGTACCGAGTTGCTGTTTCAACATCGCGAAAGCGAGCCGCAAGTGACGTTGAGTGTTGTGCCCGCATGTGATCTGCGAGTTCTGCCAGCAGTGCTCGGTGTTCCCGTAGCGATTCACAGAGTGCCGAAAATACCTCGTCTCGGGTGTGTTGAAAATTTTTCATCGTCCTGAAGTGATCGTCCGTTTCTGTCTTATTCCAATACCGTTCCGGGAAATGTTCTTTACCTGGCTAGTACCGGAGATCATGAGGCCGCTCGTATAGCCATTGCGTTGAAGAACTCCTCCTGAGCGGCCTGGCGCCGGGTGCGTGGCTTGGTGCGTGCACTGAACTGTGCTTCGATGCCCTGGCCGAGCTTCGCTATCGCAGACTGCTTAATTTTTGCGACCCGAGAAGTACCGACACCCATCTCGTCCGCAATGTCGAGAAGGCCAATTTCTTCGATGTAGTACCGGGTGATGACGTGCCGCTCCTTCTCAGAGAGCAACTCAATGCCCGCAACGAGCAGCCGGCGGAGTTCCTCAAATTCGGCTTTATCAGCTGGTGACATGTCATTCGATTCAATTGATTCGCTCATTGGTGAACCTGCATCGTCAAATGTTCGGTCGAGTGAGGTCGTGCGGGCTCTAGCCAAATCACGGCGGATTGCTCGCAGCTGGCCAACTTGCAGTTGAAGTTTTTCTGCAACGATTTCGTCTGACTTGACGCCGATGGTTGCGAAGTGCTCTTCCACGGCCGAAATCTGCTTTTCGACCACTCGTAGTTGGCGCGGCATCCATGAGTTCGCCCGGACGTAGTCGAGGATCGCTCCTTCGATTCGACGTCCTGCGAATGAGGCAAAACTTGTGCCAGCGGAGGCGTCGAACCGCTGGGCTGCTTCGACCAAGCCAACCATTCCTGCTTGTGCAAGATCATCTCGTTCAACAAATGACGGGAAGCCCTTCGCAACACGATTCACGATGTGTTGAACGAGTGCCATGTGATCAACCGGGTTGATTGTTGAATCTGTTGAACTGGAGCGGCAGGTTGTCGTGGTGGTCATGTAATTCTCCCTCTTCGTTTCCCCGTTGTTGCGAGGTGTTGGAGAGCAGTATCTAGACCCAGAAAACCTTTGTAAAGGCGAAAAGAGCAGTTAGTTACAAACCTCTTTTTAAGTGATGACATATGTCATTACATGGCAAATACATACGTAGTTTTTTGCGATATTT